>JAOAEN010000125.1 GCA_026416775.1 Dehalococcoidales bacterium | reverse complement strand
TGCTTTGCCGAGGAGGTCGCGGTAGAGGCGGCTTACGGGGTCAGCGGGCACGATCCCCAGCCCCACCTCATTGGTCACGATGAGGAAGCGGGCGGGGGAGTTTCTGGCATATTCAACCAGCCCTTCAATTTCGCCAAGCACCGCTTCTTCCATCAGCCCGGCATCATCGTTAAGGCCAGCATGCCGCTGGAAGATGTTGTTCACCAGCATGGTGATGCAGTCGATGATGGCGGTATCGTAGTCCTGCCGGTGGCAGCCGAGGGCGGAGGCGACGTTTACGGGTGCTTCAAGCGTCTGCCAGCTTTCGGGGCGCGAGGCGCGGTGTTTTTCAATGCGCTGGCGCATCTCCTCATCGCCGGCTTCGGCGGTGGCGACGAAAAGCACCTTGCCCCCGGTCTTCGCGGCAAGCTCTTGGGCGAAATGGCTCTTGCCGCTCCGGGCACCTCCGGTAATCAGGGTGATATTCAAGTCCCTTCCTCCATGATGGCGTAGATCCGCGGGATATCAAGGCTTTCGCGGACAATGGCCGCAAGCCTGTCGTAGTCCCTTTCCCTGTCCATGATAGCACTTCCGCCGTTTTCGGGCAGGTGCCAGTAGCGGCGCAGGTTATTGAGAAATACCTCAAGAAAACCGGGGTTGTGGAAAAGCCCGTGGAAGGAGGTGCCGACAATAAGCCCGCGGGCATCCGCGGCGCCATCGGCGTAATCGGCTGCCTCCTGGGGTGTGGCGTAAACGCGGAAAGGGCTTTCCCTCTCGCGGGAGACCGAATACCCCATGTGGATTTCGTAGGCGCTGATTTCTCTGCCCCGTGCCCCGGCGAAAAGCCCGCGGTCCAGCGTGACGACGGCCCTTACCTGGCGGGTGTATTTCTCTTTCCTGAATTCCGTGACCACATCGAGCAGCCCGAGCCCTTCGGTCTCCGTTTGTGCCGATTCCACCTGCGCCGGGTCGAGGATCTTTCTTCCCAGCATCTGGTAGCCGCCGCAGATCCCCATGACCGGAGTGCCGGAGTGCACCTGAGCGACGATGGCACCCGCAAGCCCCGAGCGCCTGAGTTGGTTGAGATCGGCGACCGTGCTCTTCGTCCCGGGGAGGATGATGAGGTGGGGGTTGCCCAGTTCTCCGGGACGGCTGACAAAGCGTAACGTGCAGCCCGCCTCTTCCAGGGGGTCAAAATCATCGTAGTTGGAAATGTGGGGCAGACGTATCACGGCGATGTCAAGATCGCCGGTCGGGTATTCTTTCCTTTCGTCGAGGTAGACCGAGTCTTCCTGCGCGATGCGGATATCGCGGAAGTAGGGCACGACGCCGAGCACGGGTTTTTTCGTGCGTCTTTCCAGGAAGTCAAGCGCCGGTTTCAGGAGGCTTACATCGCCGCGGAACTTGTTGATGATGAAGCCCCTGACAAGGCTCCGCTCCCCTGGTGAGAGGAGCGAAAGCGTACCGATGAGTGAGGCAAAAACACCGCCGCGGTCGATATCCCCCACGAGGAGCACCGGTGAAGCGGCAAGCCGGGCAATCCTCATATTAGCAATTTCATGTTTTTTCAGGTTGATCTCCGCCGGGCTTCCTGCCCCTTCGATGACCACGATGTCGTAGGCTGAGCGCAGTCGCTCCAGCGATTCCTTCACGGTCCTGAGAAGCCCCGGCGTGTGTTTGTAGTACTCCCGGGCGGAGACGGTCATGGCGACTTTACCCCGCACGATGACCTGGCAGCCGGAATCTGCCACGGGCTTGAGGAGCACCGGGTTCATGTCCACGGAGGGCGGAATACCCGAGGCCTCTGCCTGCACCGCCTGTGCCCGCCCGATTTCCCCGCCCTCGGGGGTGACGAATGAGTTGAGGGCCATGTTCTGGGCTTTGAATGGTGCAACGCGGTAGCCGTCCTGGTGGAAGATCCGGCAGAGCGCCGTAACCATCACGCTTTTCCCCGCCGAGGATGTGGTGCCCTGGATCATGAGTGTGCGTGCCCCTGCCATGACCACCTCTCAGACCCCGGAGGTGAGGGCAGCGGTCGATAGCAACGCTACCACCTCTGCCACCTCGTTGATTGCCCCGTAGGTGTCACCGGTAAGACCGCCAAGCCTGCGGGTAAGGTAGAAGCCGAAGGCGCTGGTGACGAGCCAGATGACAGGAATCAGTACCAGCATGGTAAAGGAGAACGAGACGAAGGAAAGTACCCCGGACATCGCAAGGGTAATCACCGTGGCGGTGGCAAACTGCCCCCAGCGCGTGGATGTTTTATACGTCCAGCCCAGCCCTTCCCTGCGGGCGGAGGGGAAGACAAAGATGGCATAGACCATCGCCCAGCGGCTGACTACGGGCACGAAGATAAGCGCACTGAGCATGACGTCCTGAGGGATGGCATTGAGACTGGCGTATTTCACAAGGAGCAGCAGCACGATGCCGACGACGCCGAAAGCGCCGGTGCGGCTATCGCGCATGATGCGCAGTCTCTCTTCAGCGGTACGGTGCCCGGCAAGCCCGTCGCACGTGTCGGCAAGGCCGTCAAGATGGATCGCCCCGGTGATGAGGACGAGGAAGACGATGAGCAGAGCACTCACCACCGGGGGCGGGAGCACCAGACGGAAAAGCCAGTTGAGCCCGGCAAGCACCACCCCGATGATAACGCCGACAAGGGGGAAATAGACGGTGGTGCGCCCCAGGTGCCCGGGATTGAGGCGCCCGGGGCTTGGCACCGGGATGCTGGTGAGGAGCTGTATGGCAAGAAGAAAGCTCAAGACTTCTTCTCCTCCTCGGAAACCCCTGCTTCGGCGAAGGTTGCCATTTCGTTGAGGACCTTTGCGGCGGCTTCGGCGATAGAGATACCCAGCGCCGCCCCCGTGCCCTCACCGAGCCGCATATCGAGGTTCAGGACGGGTTTCAGCCCCATGTACTGGAGCATACTGGCATGCCCGCGCTCGGCGGAAACATGGGCGGCGATGAGGTAGTCTTTGAGCTGCGGGGCAAGCGCAAGGGCAACGAGTGCCGCTGCCCCGGAGATAAAACCGTCAACGACCACGGGGATGCGTCTTGCGGCCGCCCCGAGCATCACCCCGCAAAGCCCGCCGATCTCAAAGCCGCCCACCTTTGCCAGGACATCTAGCGGCTTTCCGGGGTCCGGCCTGTTGACGGCAAGGGCGCGCTTGATGACGTCTATCTTGTGGGCAAGCTGCTCATCGGAAATACCCGTGCCGCGCCCGGTGACCTCTTCCACCTTTTTCCCCGAAAGGGCGGCAAAAACGGCGCTGCTTGCCGTGGTATTGCCGATGCCCATATCGCCCGTGCCGACGATATCAAGCCCCTTTTCTGCCTCGCTGTTGACCACCTCAATCCCGGCGATAACCGCCTTTCTTGCCGCGTCTTCCGTCATTGCCGGACCGAGGCACATGTTCTTCGTACCGTAGCCGACCTTTTTCACGATGAGCTGGGGATGGGCAGGGAGATCGCTTGCCACCCCCATGTCCACGACAACGACGCGTGCCCCGACATGGCGTGCCAGCACGTTGATACCCGCCCCGCCGTTGAGGAAATTCATCACCATCTGGGCGGTAACTTCGCGCGGCCAGTTGCCGACCTTTTCGTCCACCACGCCGTGGTCACCCGCCATGGTGATGACCGCTTTGTTTGTGATTTTCGGGCGCGGGTTTGCCCTGATGCCGGCGAGCTGGATGGAAAGCTCCTCAAGGCGCCCGAGGCTGCCCTGCGGCTTGGTGAGCTGGTCCTGGCGCTTCCGTGCTTCTTCCATGGCTCTGGTGTCAAGCGGTCTGATGGCTTTGATCGTTGAAGTGATTAGGTCCACAAAACCTCCTTCTGTTAACTGTAAATTCTTCATTTATCAGGCATATTTCGGTGAGGCAACGGGGCAGACGCGCATACATTCGGCGCAGCCGCCTCTGGCAGTTATGTACGCCTGGCAGGCAAACTGGTTGATGGCATACGGGCTACCGTCCTTCGGCCTTTCCAGGGCACGGGCGGGGCATTTTGCCACGCAGATATTGCAGTAGCGGCAGGCAGGCGGGATTTCTTTTGCGGTTGATTTGAGCAGGGCTTCGGTGAGACACAGGGCAAGGCGCACCCGGGGACCGTGCTCGTG
>JAOAEN010000124.1 GCA_026416775.1 Dehalococcoidales bacterium | reverse complement strand
GGTGGCAATGCCGATGCTCAGCTCAACGTAGACGGTGTGCCCTTTAGAATGTAAGAGCTTTGTCTCGTACAGAGAAGGCACATCTTCACCGCGCATGCGCCGCTCGTAGCGGTCGATAATCACGGGAAGCTCGTCGGGGTGGATGTAGTGAACGAAGGACGTGTTGGTGATCTCTTCAACCGTTCTCCCCAGCATTTCGGCAAGGCGCCGGTTGGCGAGCTTGATGAGCCTGTCCTGGATGATGCAAACGCCGTCGCGGGCGCGCTCAACAACGGTGCGGAACTGTTCTTCAAACTCCCTGAGGGCTCTGGTGGCGTGCTCGCGTCCGGTAATCTCCTCCGACAGCCGCCTGAAGCGTAACCTTGCATGACGGAGAATGAGAAATGCTGCCATGCCGAGGACCAGGACGATGACGAGGACGAGGAGCAGTATCTGGGCCCATGACGGAAGGTCCATCACGGCGCCTATTTTCGCCTGCCACGCAAGCGATTTCCCATCTCCGCTGAACTGCGGCGGCTGGCTATGGCTGGAGATAGCCCATGGGTCCGGCCCGCCATCGGCGGTGCAGGGGATTACCGTAACTGAAGCAAAGAGTACCGCGGCGAGGCAAAAGCAGCCAACGATGCATAAGACTTTTTTCATCTTGTTGCATTTCCTTTACATAGTTTTCACCCCTTCTGCAGGGGGACGGGAAATTTCTTTTATATTTCAGGTCCCGCCGATTATTTCATAATAAAAAATATTTGGACTTATAGTGTATATATTTTGAAGCCGTTTTTCAAGATGATGAGAATTGTGAATGAGTTATGTTTCGTGGGGTTATGGCATTTTGGATCCAGTGATATAATTATCTTGGGTGATACCCCGAACGGAGGGGCAATGGGTGTAGAAATCCTGCAGAACAAGAATGCTGCCACCAGGTTTCAGATCATGGTGGAGATAGCAAGCGGCGGGCCATTTATCCCCCAGAAGACCATCGCCGCCAAGCTCGGGATTACACCCCAGGCGGTATCCGACTACATCCAGCAGCTTACCGAGGAGGAGCTGATTGAGGCGACCGGGCGCTCCAGTTACCGGGTAAGCACCAAGGGCGTCAACTGGATGCTGAAAATCCTGCGGGAGTTCCGCAGCTATGCTGCTTCCGCCGAGCAGGCGGTGACCAACATCACCGTTTGCGCCGCGGTGGCATCGGATGACATTGAAGCGGGGCAGCGGGTGGGGCTGGTGATGGAGGATGGGATCCTGATGGCAACCGCTCCCCCCGGGGACGGTGCCAGGGGGACCGCCGTATCGAGCGCCAAGAAGGGCGAGGACGTCGGGGTTACCAGCATCGAAGGGCTTGTGGAGTTCACAAAAGGAAAGGTGACCATCCTGCAGGTCCCCGTCATCCGCAGGGGTGGCTCAGGTCGGGTTGACCTTGAGAAGCTCCAGAGGTATGCCGGTGAAAGCAGGAAACTGGGTGCCATCGGCATTGAAGCGCTGGTGGCGCTGCGTCGCATCGCCCGCGAGCCGTCCTATTGCTACGGGGTTACCGAGGCGGCGATTGAAGCTGCCCAATGCGGGCTATCGTTCTGTGTCGTCTGTACCGAGGACGCGGTGCCTGAGCTGATGCGTAACCTGCATGAAAAAAACATTGACTATACCCTCGTTGACCTGTCCCTCAAGGGCTAGACTGAAAAAGACGGGATAGCCCAGCCGTTTTCCCCGCTACCGGTCTGCGGTGGCTTTTATTACTTGCCACTACCGGTGCGCAGCTTTTCCCTTTTATCCCCTCTCCCGGCCAGGAACACGGATGGCTTCAGTTATTTCTGACCGGAGAGAACGGTGCGGAAAGAAGGGTCAAACCCTCTATCGACCTCGTTGACAACCTCCGCCTTCTCGCTCTATACTATAAGAACAAGTGCACTTTATTTTTATCGTATATGGTTGATTGCGGGGCACCCTGCGGGGTGATCATTGTCTGCCACGGCAGCCGCGGCGAGCTGGCGTCCCGCCAGTTACCATCAAGGATGCGGGATATTGCCGAGGCGGTGGCGTCGCAGTGCGGCGGCAGGGTTGAGGTGGGCTGGGCGGCGCTTCAGTTCAACCGCCCGTCGCTTGAGGAGGCGGCGGACCTGATGGCTGGCAGGGGGGTGGGGAAGATCATCATCGTGCCCCTTTTTCTTTTCCCGGGAAGGCATATCGTTGAGGATATCCCCGGGCTCATCAGTATGCTCAGAAGGCGGCACCCGCATGTTGAATTTGTCCTGACGCGGGCACTGGGCGATGATGAGGCTTTCCTTTCTCAGGTGGCTGGCAACATCGCGGCGATGATCGGGGGCGTCTTATCTTCGTCGAAGGGCTTGTGCAGAGTCGCGGCTGCAGAGGCGATTGAGCGGCAGAGCATGGACATCATCGGGAGGCTCCTGCCGAAGAACCTCAAGCTTTCTCCGGAAGAAATGGCGGTGGTAAGGCGCATCGTCCATGCCAGCGGTGAACTGGCCCTGGGCCGTCTGGTGAAATTCAGCCCCGGGGCGGTGGTGAGGGGTCTGGATGCCATCCGTGACGGAAGACCCATTATCACCGATGTGCGGATGCTGGCGGTGGGGATACAGCGCCTTGCCGGTGCCTGCCGGTGCCCGGTGTTCTGTGCCCTTGACGGTGCATCTTCCGCGGGGCATCCCCCGGCGGATACGCTTGCCGCTACTGGCATGAGGCTTTTCGGGGACCGCCTTGACGGGGCGCTCGTTGCCATTGGCAATGCGCCGACGGCGCTCCTTGCCCTGCTGGAAATGGTTGACCGCCGTGAGTGCCGACCGGCGCTTGTTATCGGCATGCCGGTGGGCTTTGTGCAGGCAAAGGAGTCCAAGGAAGAGCTTGTGAAGCGCGAACTTCCCTATATCACGGTTCCCGGCACGCGGGGCGGCAGCGCCATCGCTGCGGCTGCGGTCAATGCTTTGCTCAGGCTCTTTCTGGAAAAGGCGGGTGGTGGGGCTGGTCCCGTGGGGGAATGCCCCGACGGAGGTGGCTCCAGCGGTCCATGATGTTGGGGGCTGGCATGCGCGGGCTGCGCTACGGCTACACGACGGGGGCATGTGCGGCGGCGGCGGCGAAGGCCGCCACGCTGGCACTGCTTGCGCAGAAAACGGTGGGTGAAATTGAAGTTGACCTGCCCGGCGGCGGGAAAGCCGGTTTCGTGGTGAAGAGCTGTGTTTTTGACAGGTGGTCTGCGGTGTGCTCCGTCATCAAGGATGCCGGCGATGACCCCGATGTTACCGATGGTGCGGAGGTCATCGCGGAGGTGAAGCGCGGGGATGCGGTGGGCATCATCATCACGGGGGGTGAGGGGGTGGGCACCGTCACCAAGCCGGGGCTTGAGGTGCCGGTCGGTATGCCGGCGATCAACCCCGTGCCCAGAAGGATGATTGAACAAGCGGTGGTGCAGGCGGCTAGAGCCTGTGGTGCGGAGCCTGTCGGGTTTGAAGTCGTGGTCTCGGTAAAGGACGGCGAAGTGCTGGCAAAAAGGACGCTGAACCGGCGCCTCGGTATCGTCGGCGGTATTTCCATCCTCGGGACGACGGGCATCGTTGTCCCCTATTCCCCTGATGCCTACATGGCATGTATCGCGCAGGCGATCGATGTGGCGGCGGCATGTGGGGGGAGACACGTGGTGCTGACGACGGGCCGGCGCAGTGAGCAATTCGCGCAGGCTCACCTAAGACTTCCCGAGGAATGTTTTATCCAGGCAGGTGATTTTATCGGCTATGCGCTCAGGCAGTGCGTGGAAAAGGGCATTTGCACGGTGACGGTCTGGGGCATGGCGGGCAAGCTGGGCAAAATTGCCGCCGGGCATCTTTATACCAATGTCAGCGATTCCCGGGTGGATATGGGGTTTCTGGTGGGAGTTGCGGAAAGGTGCGGGCTTACCGGTGCCGGGCGGGATGCCCTGAGGGGTGTGGTCACGGCAAACCAGCTCCAGCGGATGCTTCCGGAGCATGTCCGGCGCCGTTTCTGCGATGAGATATGCCGTCTTGCGGCGGAGAGTTGCCGTCGTGAGGTCGGCGGAGGGCTTTCCGTGCACTGCATCATGTCGGACTACCAGGGCGTGATACTGGGGGAATTCCATGGCTAGGAGAAAGGTACTTGTGATCGGAGTGGGGGCG
>JAOAEN010000123.1 GCA_026416775.1 Dehalococcoidales bacterium | reverse complement strand
GCTGAGGTCTTTGGCGGCGCGCCTTACCGCATTGATATCCCCACCCTGAAGCGCCGAGCGCACCGCGGCGATCTTGTCCTCAACTTCCTTGTTGAGGTCGGCGGGGATCTTGTCCCTGTTTTCCCGCAGGGTCTTTTCGGCGGGGTAGGCGAGGTTATCCGCCATATTGCGCTCTTCAATCTCCTCGCGCTTGCGGCGGTCCTGCTCGGCGTGCATGTCCGCCTCCCGCTTCATGCGCTCGATCTCTTCCTTGGTGAGACCGCTTGAGGCGGTGATGGTGATCTTCTGCTCCTTGCCGGTACCCTTGTCGCGCGCCGAGACGTTGAGGATACCGTTGGCATCAATGTCAAAGGTGACCTCGATCTGGGGCACACCGCGCGGGGCGGGCAGGATGCCGTCAAGGATGAAGCGCCCGAGCGTGCGGTTGTCCGCCGCCATGGGCCTTTCGCCCTGGAGCACGTGGATTTCCACGCTGGGCTGGTTGTCCGCGGCGGTGGTGAAGATCTGGCTCTTTGAGGTGGGGATGGTGGTATTGCGCGGGATAAGCGGTGTCATCACGCCACCGAGGGTCTCAATACCCAGGGTGAGCGGGGTGACGTCGAGGAGCAGGATGTCCTTCACCTCGCCCTTGAGCACGCCCGCCTGAATGGCAGCACCGAGTGCCACCACCTCATCGGGGTTGACGCTCCTGTTCGGCTCCTTGCCGAAGAACTCCTTCACCCTGCGCTGGACGAGGGGCATCCGCGTCTGCCCGCCGACGAGGATGACCTCGTTGATCTTGTCCGGGGTAATTCCGGCATCCCTCAGCGCCTGACGGCAGGGCTCAAGCGTCTTTTCGACGAGGTCCATAACGAGCTGTTCCAGCTTTGCCCGCGTCAGGGTAAGGGAAAGGTGCTTGGGACCGTTGGCATCCGCGGTGATGAACGGGAGGTTGATCTCCGTCTGCTGGACGGTGGAAAGCTCGATCTTCGCCTTTTCTGCCGCCTCCTTGATGCGCTGGAGTGCCGTGCGGTCGTTCCTCAAATCAATGCCGGACTCCTTCTTGAACTCATCGCAGATCCAGTCCATGATCCTCCGGTCGAAGTCCTCTCCGCCGAGGTGCGTATCACCGGAGGTGGACTTGACCTGGAAGGTACCCTCACCGAGCTCGAGGATGGAGATATCGAATGTCCCGCCGCCGAGGTCGTAGACGGCGATGACCTCGTCCTTTTTCTTGTCAAGCCCGTAGGCAAGCGCCGCCGCCGTGGGCTCGTTGATGATGCGCAGGACGTTGAGCCCGGCGATGGTGCCGGCGTCCTTGGTCGCCTGCCGCTGGGCATCGTTGAAGTAGGCGGGCACGGTGATGACGGCATCGGTGACCTTCTCCCCGAGGTAGGCTTCGGCATCCGCCTTGAGCTTCTGCAGGATCATGGCGGAGATCTCCTCGGGGCGGTATTCCTTACCACCCATCAGTACCCTGACCTCGTTATTCGGTCCACGGGTGACCCTGTAAGTCACGCGGCGGGCATCCTCTTCAACGGGAAGCTCGCGCCCGGCAGGCTCACCCCATTTTCTGCCCATGAAGCGCTTGATCATGTAAATCGTATTGTCAGGGTTGATCACGGACTGTCGTCGTGCAAGCTGCCCGACGAGTCTTTCTCCGGTCTTGCTGATTGCAACCACCGAGGGGACGGTGTTGCTGCCTTCGGCGGAAGGGATCACCTTGGGCTCCCCTCCCTCGAGCACCGCCACCTCGCTGAAGGTCGTGCCAAGATCAATACCAACTGCTCTACCCATACTACGCTACCTCCTCTTCAGTCTCGGTCGTTCCGCTGCCCACCACCACTCTGGCGGGGCGGAGCAACCGGTTGTTCAGGGTATAACCTTTTTGTAATTCGGCAATAACGATGCCCTCCTCCCCCTTTTCCTGTTTGACCGCCTCGTGAAGTGCCGGATCAAAGGCCATCCCCAGGGCGGCAATCGGCTTCACCCCGTTTGCCTCAAGGACAGCCCGGAACTTGCGCTCCACGAGCCGGATTCCCTCCACCCAGTCATCATGGGCATATTTTTCGGGTATCTGGGCTAAAGCCCGCTCCAGGTCATCCAGCACGGGCAGGATGCTCTGGAGTAGGCTGGCATTAGCCGTGGCGGCGTATTCCTGCCTCTCCTGCTCGGCACGCCGCTTGTAGTTGATGAAATCGGCCTGTGCCCTTTTCCAGCCGGCCAGATATTCTTCCGCCTTCTTTTTTTCGCTTGCCAGCGCCTCCTTGAGGTCTGTAAACTCCTGCGGAGACGTTGCCTCTTGGGCGCCGGTCCTGGCATCTTCAGGCTGCTGTGCTGCTGTCATTGTCCCGTCCTATATCCTGCGACCGTAAAGCCCGGCTACCAGCCGCGTGAGCACGCTGGAAAGGTAATGCACGGTGGAGATTGCCCGGACGTAGGGCATCCTGGTGGGACCGACCACGGCGATCGTGCCCGAGGCTTCATCCGGGAGCCCGTAGCGGCAGAGCACCACGCTGCAGTTCTGCATGGCCTCGCTCTGGTTCTCCTTGCCGATCATGACGTGCACCCGCTGGAAGCTCAGCCTCTCGGGGGCGATCGCTTTAAGCAGGGCACGGTTTTCCACAAGCTCCATCAGGGAGCGCATGCGCTCGCTGTGGGCAAACTCCGGCTGGGTGAGAATGAAATGCCACCCCTCAAGGTAGGGCTCCTGGTACTCCTTCCTGTCCTCTGCCTCCATGATCTCAACGAGGTGGTCGGTCGCCTCCTTCTCAAGGGTCGATTCCTCGCCGCGCTTTGCGCGGACCTCGCGGGCGGTAAGCCCCTCGAAGAGCGAGTTCAGCCTGTTGCTTGCGGTGGTAAGCTCGGGCTGCGCCACGGGCTGGGCAAACTTGATGAGCTTCTGCTTGACCCGTGCCCCGTCAAGCACGACGACCAGAAGTGCCTGCCGGTCGTGCACGGCGATGAGCTCCATGTGCTTAAGCCTGCAGTCGCTGGACTTGGGCACGCTCACCACCGCCACGTTGCGCACGAGTCTTGCCAGGAGCGTGGCGCCCAGGCTCACCCACACCTCGACCTCGGGCTCCGCCTGGTGAAAGACGTGGCTGATGAGGTGCTGTTCTTCCTCCGGAAGTGTGAAGGAATCAATGGACTCAACATAGTGGCGGTAGCCCCTGTCCGAAGGGATACAGCCGGCGGAGGTATGCGGGCGGATGAGATAGCCCTCCTTCTCGAGGAAGGCCATCTCGTTGCGGATGGTCGCCGGGCTTACCCCCAGATTGGCATGGTCGGCAATGTACTGGGAGGGTACCGGGACCGCCCGCTCAATATACTGCTGGACGATATAGTTCAGGATCTTTCCCGTTCGCGGTGGTAGCATCTTCAGACCTCGTTAGCCGTCTAACCCCGAGACTGCTAACTACTATTAATTTAGCATTTTTACGTTTCGTTTGTCAAGGGAAGGTGCCCGTCTTTCAGTCGCTTCCGGGCTTGCTGCGCGGCTGTGGAATAAGTGCTTTGCTTGACCCTGCGAAGCTGGCTGTAATAGAATGGAACCGTGGATATCACCTGGCTCGGTCTTTCCTGCTTCCGCATCCGCGGCAGTCAGGCGGTCATCATCACTGACCCCTTCCCGCCATCGCTCGGTTACAGCCTTGGCAGGCAGACGGCGGATATCGTTACCGTAAGCCATCCCCACCCCGGTCATTCGTACGCCGAAGGCGTGGAGGGAAAGCCGCGCATCGTGAGAGGCCCCGGCGAGTACGAGATCAGCAATGTCCTGATTCTGGGGATTGCAACGTATCACGATGCCGTGAGGGGCGGGACGCGCGGGAAGAATACGGTCTATCTCATGGAGGTTGACGGGGTCAATATCCTGCACCTGGGCGACATCGGGCATGTGCTCAGCGGTGAACAGGCTGAGGAGATCGGACGGGTGGACGTTCTGCTCCTGCCGGTAGGCGGGGTGAACACGATCGGTGCGGCAACCGCAGCCCAGCTTGTGCGCAGCCTTGAACCTAAAGTGGTCATCCCCATGCACTACCGGACCCCGCAGCTTAAACGCGAGCTCGAGCCGCTGGACGGCTTCCTCAGGGAGATGGGGCTTACTCAGGTGGAGCCGCGGGCAAAGCTAACGCCTGTCTCTTATACACATCTCCGAGCCCACGA
>JAOAEN010000122.1 GCA_026416775.1 Dehalococcoidales bacterium | reverse complement strand
GCTGTGCACCGGGCTTGTGGTGTAGCAGATTGTCCCCTGGACGTGTGCCCGGTACTGCTTGGCGACCCTGATGGCAAGCTCCATGTTCCGGATATCGTTCAGGGCGTCAAAGATGCGGAAGACATCAATTCCGTTCTTTACGGAAAGGCGGATGAACTCCTTCAGCACGTCGTCCGCATAGTGGCGGTAGCCGACGAGGTTCTGACCGCGGAGAAGCATCTGGAGGCGGGTATTCTTGATCCGTTCCCTCAGGCTGCGCAGCCGCTCCCAGGGGTCCTCGTTGAGGAACCTGATGCAGGTATCAAACGTGGCACCCCCCCAGACTTCCAGCGAGAAGAAGCCAACCTTGTCAAGCTTGCTGGCGATGGGGAGCATGTCTCTTGTCCGCATCCTGGTGGCAATGAGGGACTGGTGTGCATCGCGCAGGGTTGTATCGACTATCTGGATTCCCATCGTCTTTTTCTTTAACCTCTCTTCTCCGAATTCAGACGGGGGTTATTCCAACCTGCCGCCGGTGAGGGCAACATATTGCGAAATCCAAACCTCAACGCTTTTATTCTACAGCTTAATTATATAAAAAACGGTGATTGACGTCACATTCCGGGCTGTGGTAACATATGAACAGCAATATGCGCATTACCGTTCATAATTATAGCCGAAGTGCGGTAGAGGTGTCAATTAACGGGACGGTAATCTGATGGAAAAGGGGAAGTGGACATTTCTTTCCAACCACGGGCGGGTTTTCGTCTACATCGCCAAGAACCCCCAGAGCACCACGGAGGTAATCTCTCGCGAGGTCGGGCTTTCGCAGCGGGGGGTGCAGAAGATCATCGCCGAGCTTGCGGCGGCGGGTTATATCGTCCGCAGGCGGCAGGGCAGGTGCAACCAGTATATCATCCATCCCGAGCTTCCCATGCGCCACCGTCTGGAGCGCGACCATGCGGTGGGAGACCTCCTGCGGGCGCTGGGATGCAACATTGGCGGGCAGTAATGTATAATCCTAACTAGGGACTAACGTTTTGAGCAGGGGAGAGATATGTCGGTAGTCGCACTGGTCAATCAGGCAAAATACAGCGTTTTCAAGTGGCGCTGCGAGCTGAGCGTGCCGAAAAAGCTGGCACTGGCATTCGTGGTGGCCGGTCTTACCGGGCTGCTGGCGCAGCTTAGGATCGTGCTGCCGTGGAGCCCGGTACCCATTACGGGGCAGACGTTTGCGGTGCTCCTTGCCGGGGTGCTTCTGGGGAAGTGGTGGGGTGGCGTCAGCATGGCAATCTATGCCGCACTCGGCTTTGCGGGGCTGCCCTGGTTTTCGGGCTGGGCAAGCGGGGTGGGGGCAACCGGAGGCTATATCCTCGGTTTTGTCCTTGCGGCGCTGTTCCTGGGCTATTTCACCGATAGATACATCAGGGCGCGCAGCTTTGTGAGCATGCTCGGTCTTATGCTCTTTGCCAGCTTCGTCCTCATCTATGTCCCCGGTGTCATCTGGCTCGGGTGCTGGCTGGGGCTGGTGAAGGGTAGCCCGGTGGAGATCGGAAGCCTTCTTGCCATGGGGGTTGTCCCCTTCATCGCCGGTGATGTTACCAAAGCGGTAGCCGCGGCGGCCGTGGCGCGTGCCATAACCCCGAAGCAGGCGTATAACGGCGAGGTGGATAAAGACAGGTGGGCGGGCTGGCGGCTTCCGTAGGTGGTATCGGATAATTGAAAGTTGAGCTCCCCGCTCGGATGGGAAAGGGCGGGGAGCTTAATTTTTGTGCAGCACGTACACCCGCCCGGCTACTGCCGGTCCCGTTTCTTTCGCCAGCCCTGTCCTTGGGCTTTTGCCCTATGGCTTGGTAAAGTTCCTGCCGATGATGGTGGAGTCAAAGGTGGGGGCGAACATGATGTGCCCGAACATGATGGGCTTGTCCACCCTCTTGAAGTTCAAGGGACAATGCGTCAGCCCCGCCGGCACGTAGACCCAGGTCGTCGTCGTGATGACATAGGTCTCGGCATCCTTGCCCTCGCCGAGTGTGAACTCAACCTCGGCGGCGAACTCCTTGAAGTTCATCGGGTTACCGCCGATGAAGTAGAGTATCTCGGCAACGTTGTGCTTGTGCCCCTCGGGGATCATCAGGAACGGGCGGTAGATCGGGCGCAGGACCTGGGTCAGCGGCTCGTCCCAGCCCTTTACCGGCTCCCGCTGCCCGATACCGATATACACCGGGGCATCAGGCGGGGTGCCGGGATGGATGATTCCCCACGGTTCCCTCAGGAAATACTTTTCATATTTTTTCGCCATTTAAGAAAACCCCCTTGTGGATGCTAAAGCTCCCTTTTGCTCCTATATTTAAGCACAATGGCCTGCCCAGTGCAATTCCGGGGGTAATGGTCGGGGCGGGCAGATTTGAACTGCCGACCTTCTGAACCCCATTCAGACGCGCTAACCAGGCTGCGCTACGCCCCGCTTGCGAGGATTCAATATCATGATAAAGGAGAAACAGGTTGATGTCAAACAGCCTGCCTCAACCTTGCCTTGGTTCCCTTGCCCATACTATAATCTAGACTGGACTTATGTTCACCGATATCCGCAGCACTTTTCACAGGACGGCGTTTCCATATTTCACTGATAATTCCGGGAGGACTTATGCTGAGCGGTTACCGTATTCTTGACCTCACCACGGATAAGGGGCACATGTGCGGGCGGGCGCTTGCCGATTTCGGGGCGGAGGTCATCAAGATTGAGCCGCCGGGCGGTGACCCTTCCCGCTACCGCGGGCTTTTCCCGAACGATCTCCCCGACCCGGAGAAAAACCTCACCTGGATTGCCTTCAATGCGGGCAAGAAGAGCGTTACTCTCGATATCACCAGCCCCGAAGGGAAAGAGACCTTCAAGAAGCTGGTAAAGACGGCGGATGCGGTCATTGAGTCCTATCCGCCGGGCTATCTTGATAGCCTCGGTCTGGGCTACAAGGATTTGAGCGCGATAAACCCCGGCATCGTGCTCACTTCCATCAGCGGCTTCGGGCAAGAGGGCCCATTCCGCGAGTACAAGGACCCGGACATCGTCGTGCGGGCACGGGGTGGTCTTGTCTATACGGTCGGGTACGAGGACCGTCCCCCGCTTACGGTAAGCTACCAGCATACCCATACCATGGGGGCGATGAACGGGGCGGTGGGCACCATGATCGCCCTCATCCACCGCGTCCTCACCGGGAGGGGACAGCACGTTGATGCCATCACCCAGCAGGCGGTGGACATCGTCTGCTCGGCGGAAACGGAAGGTCCCTATGCCCTCTTCCGGCAGATACCCACCCGTCATGGTACGGCGCGCCAGTCGGTAAGGCTCAAAGACGGCACCATTTTTTACAATACCCTTCTCTGGCCGTGCAAGGACGGTTACGTTGCCCTGAACCTTCTCCTGAACCCGGCGGCGGCAAGGAACAACCGCGCCATGATGGGCTACATCAAGAAGGACGGCATTGATATCGGCTTCCTTGATGACTGGGACTGGGAGCACAAGAGCTGGGAAGACATGACGCGCGAGCAGGCGGAAAAGCTCATGGACTGCATCGCCAAGTTCTTCATGAACCATACCAAGGATGAGCTCCTCAGGCTCGCCGTGGAAAACCGCTTCCAGCTTGGCCCCTGCAACAATGCGCAGGATGTCCTGAAGCATCCCCAGCTCAATGCCCGTAATTTCTGGCATGAGATTGACTGCCCGGGCATCGGGAAGCTCAAGTTCCCCGGCGGTGCCGTGAAGACCACCTGGGGTTATGTCGGTCCGAG
This sequence comes from Dehalococcoidales bacterium, assembly GCA_026416775.1. Lineage (GTDB taxonomy): Bacteria > Chloroflexota > Dehalococcoidia > Dehalococcoidales > RBG-16-60-22 > JAOAEN01. Next base: position 425 of record JAOAEN010000122.1, on the reverse strand, counting down.
AAAACCGGCACCGCGCATCGGCGAGCACAACGATGAGGTCCTCAGGGATCTTGATGCCCGGGTCAAAACGTTCCCCGCCCCGGTCGGTAGACCGGGTGCCCGTCCCTTTGAGGGGGTGAAGGTTATCCAGCTCTGCTGGGCGGGGGTTGGCGTCTACACCTGCAACTATCTCTCCCACTACGGAGCGACGACGATCCGCGTGGAAACGTCCACCAGGCCTGATCCGGTGCGGCTCTTTGCGCCGTTTGCCCCGACGGCCAAGCCCGGGGAGCCGGTGGGGCTTGAGCGCAGCGCCTTTTTCTCCATCACGCATACGGCACCCGAGATGTGCATCAGCCTGAATTTCAAGCACCCTGAGGCAGTGGAGATTTTCAAGAAGCTCGTCAGGTGGGCGGACGTGGTGGCGGAAGGCTTCCCCGCCGGGG
>JAOAEN010000121.1 GCA_026416775.1 Dehalococcoidales bacterium | reverse complement strand
ATCTTCCGGTGCGTGGAGTAAAGAGAGGCACCGTCCCCCCTTTAAATTTATTTCCCCCTCTCACACAACCGAATCTACCAATCACGTGGATGCCCCCGTGTGAGAGGGGGATCAAGGGGGTGAGCATGAGAAAGCAGCGGGGTACGGACACCCTCCGGAAAAACTACGGGGGCAGGTGGTTTTCCCGCCCCCGTAAGTGCCGGGATATTACCGGTGCTAGTCTATGTCATAGACCACCTGAACCGTTACCGTGAGTTCCATCTCTCCCGGGCTGATCGGGGTAACGGCAGCCCCTTCCGCCGCCTTGAGCGCGTCACGGTAGACCGGGCCGGGCACGTAGGATGTCTCGGCGATGTAAGTTGGTTTGCCGAGCTTGATCCCGGCGGTCTCGGCGAGCGTCTTTGCCCGGGCGCGGGCATCCTCGATCGCCCTGATCCTGGCTTCCCTGTAGAGGTCAGTCGGGTCTTCCACGCTGAAGCTGATGCCGCTGATGCGGGTGAGATCGCCGCCGGCGATAGCCACCGCATCGATGATGCTCCCGGCGCGGTCAAGGTCGCGGATCTTGGCATTGACCGAATTGGTCACGCGGTAGCCGACAACGATTTCCTCTTCCCTGTCGGCATCCCAGCGCGTCACCTGCTGGATGCTGAAACGGGTGGTCTGGATATCCCTTTCGGCAATACCCGCATCCCTGAGGGCCTCCATGACGCTATCCATCGCTCCGGCTGCCTTTGCCTGGGCTTCGGCAACCGACTTTTCCTGCACCTCGATGCCGAGGCTGAGAAGCGCCACATCCGGCACCACTTTTACCTTGCCCTCACCGCTCACCCATATCCCCTCCTGCTGGCTACCCGCCCCCAGCCGCAGTGCCGAGGTATCCACCCTGACGGTGCCACCGGGGCTGCACCCCGCAAGCCCGACCACCGCAAGCGACAGCACGAGCACAAGACCTGCCATGACCAACCAGAACTTTTTCATTTTTGCTCCCTCCTTTCAGTTGTTCCTTTTTATATAACGGTAAAACAGACAGAAGGATAGGGGAAAACAGGCGTCCCGGGAATTCTTTCAGTCTTCGAGTCGGGCAAGAGCTTCCGCATAGGCCGCCCGGGCAATTTCAATGGCCTGAATCAGCGACGGCCTAACGGACTCCGGGGCGCTTTCAAGTGCGGCTTCAAGAGCCCTGAGATTTTCATCCACCTGGACTGCCAGAAGCTCCTTCAGCTTCTGATTTTTGCCAGCTTTCGCATTCCGGATGTCACCCCACTGCTCATGGGCAGGCGCACCATCCCCACTGGATACGGTCGGCGTCGGCGAAGGTGCAGGCACGGTCGTCGGCGCCGCGGTTGCTGCCGGTGCCATCATCAGCCGCATACCGCTCTCTTCGGTAGCCTTACTTCCGGCAGCCAGGTCAGCCACGGCCGTGAGCTGGCGCTCAAGGCGCTGCGCGGTTACTGCAATCAGCGTACCGTCCCCCTTCATGGCCAGCTTCACGAGCTCCTTCACTCTCTCACCGGCAAACCTGGCGATGAGCTCGGCTTTCCCCTGCGGCGAAGGCGTGAGGGCAAGGCGCACGTTTTCCGCCGCCAGTTTCACCGGATAAAGCGGGCTGTCCGGCAGGCTGCCACTTGAGGCTACCACCGTACCGGTGCACGCAAGGAGCAGCACAACGACAATACTCACCGCAACCGCCCAGCGCGGAAAGAAGGCGAGAGGACGGTGCCTTTCCGCTTCCATCTCCCGGAGTGCCGCCTGGAACTGGTAACGCGCCCTTTCGCGGAATTCCTCGCGCGGCCTGACCTTCTTTAACCCGGCAACGGTCTTTTCCGCCGCACGCAGCAGCGGCTCAAGCTCAGCCGCATGCTCCGGATAGTGGGCAAGGCACGAGGCAATGCTCTCCCCGGCAAGCAACCGCCCCACACATTCGTCAAGAATACCGGCAAATTCATCTGTCTTTTTCATGGCAGCATCCCACCCGAAAGCGTCCGCCGCAGCGCAAGAATGGCACTGTGCTGAAGCGCCTTGACCGCATTTTCACTTTTCCCCATGACCTTTGCCACTTCCGCAATTGACAGACCCCCGGCAAAACGCAGCGAGATGACCTCCTGCTGGGCGGCGGTGAGCCTTCCTGTGGCCCTGGCAAGCTCCTCAATGCCCAACTTCTGCTCGGCAATCTGCTGCGGGTCAGAGGCAGGTGCCGGCACCGTTTCATCAATGGCAACGGTGGGCTGGCGCGATTTTTTCCTCAGGTAATCAACCACCAGATTATGCGCAATGCGGTAAAGCCAGGAAGTAAACGGCATTCCGCGCCACCTGTAGGAAGAGATTGACCTGAGGACGTTGAGGAAAACCTGCTGGGTCATATCCTCTGCCTCAACCCTGTCTCCTATCTTGAGGAGAATGTAACGGTAAATACGGTCAAAATTCTCCTCATAGATCTGAGTTAAAGCCGCCGGGTCGCGGTCCTGCGCCCGCCGGAGGAGATCTCTCTCATCCTGCACCTGACAACCCCTGTCCGGAGCCAGCATTTAACAGAGCGGTTCTGGCTCAAAGTGGTGTTACCCTGTGCATATAGTATAACGACTGGAGAGCGAAAAAGATAGTTTCCTCAATTGACCGCTCTACCCGCTGCTTTCTCATCTCACCCCATTTATCCCCCTCTCACGCTGGGCCATTCTGACGGTGCTTCTGGTCGGGAATACAGGGTGAGGTAGCACAGATTGGCGGATGCAGGTAAAAAATGTTAACCCCTGCTTTGACCGCCCGATATTGACGTGTTAAAATTACACGTAAGGAGGTCAAGAGGGGAAGGAGGTAACGGCAATGTCCGGGCATTCAAAATGGTCAAAGATCAAGCACCAGAAAAGCGTTGAGGACGTCCGCAAGGGTAATCTTTTCACCAAGCTGACGCGTGAAATCATCGTCGCCGCCCGCGAGGGAGGTGGCGACCCGGAAGCCAACTTCCGCCTGCGCCTTGCGATCCAGAAAGCCCGCGATAACAACATGCCCATGGAGAATATTGACCGGGCGATCAAGAAAGGGACCGGGGAACTCGGCGGCAGCTGGCTTGTTGAGCTGAAACTTGAAGGCTATGGTCCAAACGGAATCGCCATCCTAGTCAACGCCCTTTCCGATAACCGCAACCGCACCGTGCAGGAGGTAAGGAGCATTTTCACCCGCCACGGCGGGAGCCTCGGAGAAAGCGGTTGCGTGAGCTGGCTCTTTGAGTCCAAGGGCATCATCAATATTAAGGCGGAGAACGTCAATACCGATGATCTTGCCCTGGCCGCCATTGACGCCGGGGCCGAGGATGTCAAGGTGGAGGGTAATTACGTTGCGGTTTACACGGCACCGGACCAGCTTGAAAAAGTGAGACAGGCGCTGGAAAAAAGCAATATCAAGATAGAGTCCAGCGAGCTTGTCATGGAACCGAAGTCGCTGGTCACCCTGGATGAAAAGACCGGGCTACAGGCGCTCAAGCTCCTTGAGAAGCTCGAAGAGCTTGACGACGTGCAGAATGTCTATTCCAATGCCGATATCCCCGAATCGGTGATGGCAAGCTACCAGGCGGCTTCTTCCTGAAATAGCCGTTAAGACGGTATGAGATGAAGATTCTGGGTATTGACCCGGGCACCGTGGTGATGGGTTACGGCATTATTGAAGGCGGAGATGACCGTGTGGTGTTCATTGATTGCGGTGCCATCTCTGTGCCGAAGCACCTGAAAGGCGGGGAACGCCTGGAACACATCTATCATGGGCTCACAGACATTATCAGGCATCATCATCCCGATGTCATGGCCATTGAGCAACCCTTCGTAGCGAAGAACGCAAGGTCAGCCCTGGCTATCGGGCGTGCACAGGCGGTGGCGCTTCTTGCCGCCGCTTTGAGCGGGATTCCTGCCTACGAGTACACGCCGGCCCATGTCAAGCAGACGGTCGCAAGCTACGGTGCCAGCTCCAAGGAACAGGTACAGGAGATGGTGCGCCTGCAGCTCGGGCTTGCCGAACCACCGCAGCCCAGCGATGCGGCGGATGCCCTCGCAGTTGCCCTCTGCCACTGCCGGGAAGTGCACCTGAGTGACCTCCTCACAGGACAACAGCGATGATTGCAAGCCTCTGTGGCAGACTGGAAGCCATCGGGCAGGATGGCGCGATAATCAGCGCGGGCGGGATTGGCTTCAGGGTGCTCATGCCGGCGGGTGACCTTGCGCAGC
>JAOAEN010000120.1 GCA_026416775.1 Dehalococcoidales bacterium | reverse complement strand
GTCCGGGGGCAATCAACGGAGCGGGCACGGGAGGGCAGCAAAATGCAAATAAACCGTCTATTGCAGATATTGCAAATCCGCCCGGCTTATTATATAATCAGGCTGGTGGTTCCCGGTCAGGTTATCGTTCACGGTGTGAATGTCTCCCAATCCCGCCCCGGACGGATGACCTCAGGGTAAGCCAAATAAAATCTTTAAAGGAAAGGAGGTCATCCGTTGAGCTTCCAGGATAAGACGCTCCAGTGTGCCGAGTGCGGTGCTACCTTTACCTTCACCGCAGGGGAACAGGAGTTCTTCCGCTCCAAGGGCTACACTAACGAGCCAAAGCGGTGTCCGACCTGCCGTCAGGCAAGGAAGGGCGAGCGCAATGGTTCCAGCTACCGGCCGCGTCAGATGTACCCGGCGGTATGCGCCCAGTGTGGCAAGGACACCGAAGTCCCGTTTGAACCCCGCGAGGGTCGTCCGGTGTACTGCAGCAATTGCTTTAGCAAGATCCGGGTCAACCGCTAGTTTCCCGTCTCGGGCAAAAAGCAGGCTGGAGGAGAGCAAAAATCCCCCAGCCTGTTTTGTTTTCCGGAATTATTTTTCAGCTAGGTACCGTAGAGGTAAAGCGGATTACTGTCGGTAATAACCCTCTTCTGCCGGGCTATCCCTTCCCTCACGTACTTGGGCAGGGAGAACATATTACGGTGGGTGATGCCGTCGTAAAAGCGCAGCCCGGTGATTTTCCGTCCCGCAAGCAGCCCGTCCACCTGCTCGGGGGAAAGCCCCGAAGGGTCAAGATGCCGCGAGGCAAGGCACAGCCCCCATGGCCCACCGTAGCACGGGACGTAGGCGGCATAGGGAACGACCAGCGGGAAGACGAGCTTCAGGGTGTTGATAACGGCACCCAGGATGAGCAGCTCCGTGGGTGAAGCCGAGCCCGCCTGGATGGAGACGATACCGTCTTCTTTGAGATGGTCAAGGACAACCTGATAGAACTCCCGCGTGAAGAGCAGGCAGGCAGGCCCACCCTCGACCGGGTCGGGCAGGTCAAGGATGATGACATCATACTTCTCGCTTGAGCTTTCCAGAAACTTCCGCGCATCGGCAAGGTGAAGCTCGGTACGTCTATCGGCAAGGGCACCCCCGCTAAGCTCAGGAAGATATTTCTGGCTGAGGTCCATCACTTCCTGGTCGATCTCCACCATCACCGCCCTTTTCACCGTCCTGTGCCTGAACACCTCACGGAGTGTGGCACCTTCACCACCGCCGGCAATAAAAACCACCTCCGGGTTCGGGTGGACAAGCATCGCCGGATGCACCAGCGCCTCATGGTAGATGAACTCGTCCTTCTCGGACGACTGCACCTTGCCATCCAGCACCAGACAGACGCCAAAATTGCGCGTGCGCACGACCTGGGCGAACTGGTACTTCGTTCGCCCGCTGTACAGCACCTCATCCAGCCGGTGCAGCTGGAGGAAGTTCTCGTTAATCTTGTCTCTCAGCCATTGCTTCGGGTCAATATCCATAAATCCACGCACCCGTGTCTTACACGGTTACCAGAACCCCCCTCGGCACTTCCATCATGGAGTGGTTCCGGGACCCGAGCTTCTCAATCAGCACCCGGGCAGCCTTCTTGGGGTCAACCGAAACCCCGCAGGTGAAGACATCNACCGCGGCGTAACCGTACTCCGGCCAGGTATGAATGGAAAGGTGTGACTCCGCGATGATGACGACACCGCTCACCCCCTGAGGGCTGAAGTGATGGAAGGAGTCCCCCAGGATCTCTGCCCCGGCACTGACCGCCGCATCAAGCATCACCCTGCGGAGAAAGACCGGGTCATTGAGCACTTCCTTGTTACAGTCGTGCAGCTCAAGCAGTATGTGTCTACCTAGCGCATTCAATCACCTGCCCCCCTTTACTCAAAAATTTTTCTCATATCATAAACGCCCGTGGCGGGTAATTTCAATCCCACAAATAAAAATTCCCAGAGCTATAGCTATTATAGCCACCCCCAGGAACCCCTCACTTCCTGTTTGTTAAGGAGCAAGGAAAAACCTCAAAAAAAGGTGTGTTAACCGGCCCCGGTCTGAATTACTTTGGCTCTCCTTTTCTCTGCAAAAATTTTAGTTTAACGGGAATAACAACCCCTGCCTGACAATCTCACCGAGCCTCGGCAGCTTTCCCGCCTGCCTCAGGCGCCCTCCGAGCACAGCCGCCTCCAGCCTCTTTACAATCTCGGGTACCGGCAGGGCACTGGTAATGACCGGCACACCGCGTAGCTGCGCCTGATACGCCACATTATGAAACGGCGGCTCCTGACTTCCGCCCAGGACGAGACAGGTGGTGGGTGTCTCCAGGGCCGCAAGCTGCATATCGGCACGGTCGTGACGCAGGACTACCGCCTTTGCCTGCCGGCGGGCAAAATACTCGCGCCCCGAATCCACCACCATGGCACCGAGCATGTAGTTCTCCACAAGCTCTTCCGCCTTTTCCGCACTGTTAAGGATTTTCCCGCCGATAAGCCCGGCTATCTCCCCGACCGTGATGGCAAGAAGGGAACGACTTTCCGGGATGATACCGAGCAGCCTGATACCTTCCCTCTCAAGAAGGGAAGCCTGCTTCTTGAACTCCCCGAGCTTGCTCGCCGGCACCCGGTTCAGAATAAGACCGCAGATAAGCGAACCGTAGGTGCGGCAGACATCAGTGGAGAACTGGCCTCCTTCACTGCAAGCCTCAACGGCGATGACCTTCGCCTGCCATCTCCGGGCATTTTCCAGGACAAGCCGGCTTTCCGGCGATGAGACATCGTGACCGAGCCTTGCCTCAACAAGGACGACGTCTTTTCCCTTCATCATCTGCTCGGGGCTCATCCCGTCTTCGATGCCGAGGGCTTTTTTCATGAAGGCCGTATCCCCATCAACACCCTGCGGGGCCGGGAGCCTGAAATAACCCACCTTTTTGCCCTCACGGGCAAAATTTACGGCAAGACCGGCACACACCGCCGTCTTGCCTGTAGCTTCGTGGGTTGAGCAGATAACGAAAACGCCCAATCTCACTCCCCTCGCCGAGCTAACCCGCAAACACCTAGACGGAATATATTATACCCCTTTATGAAAAATGCGTAAAGAGGTATAATGAAGCAGGACTACGTTCTCGGGAAGCTTAAGAGGCTTACAGCTTTGAAGATCTTACGCAACCTCCTTTCTCTGCTTCGGCGCTTTTACCACTGGGAGTATTTCTGGCTCAGCATCATCGTCATCGCGAGTATCGTGCTCCAGTTCGCCATCATTGACCGACCGTACGACCTCGTGCTGGACGAACAGCACTACGTCAAGGAAGCAAGAAATGTCATCAGCGGACACACCATCCAGTTCAAAGAGCACCCTCCGCTGAGCAAGTTCTTTATCACCCTCGGGATGAGGATATTCGGCGATAATCCCGTCGGCTGGCGCTTTTTCGCCAAGCTCTTCGGCGTTACCTCAACCGTCCTCTTTTACTTCATCTGCCGCCGGCTCAACATGTCCCACCGCGAGGCTTCAATTGCCACATTTCTCCTTGCCTTTGAGAACATGACCTTCATCCAGTCAAGCGTTGCCATGCTTGACGTGTTTCTTGTCTTCTTCATGTTCATCACTTTCCTGCTCTATCTCAGCCACCGGTATATCAGCGCGGGTATTGCCGCCGGGCTCACGGCGCTTACCAAGATCACCGGTGCCATGGCGATGCCGGCACTCATCCTTCACTGGTTCACCAGCCCCGAAAAACGCTCCCGGCTTTTCGCGGTCACGGTGGTGCTCTCGTTGATCAGTTTCTTCGCCCTGATGCCGCTTGTGGAATACCTGCTTGTCTTTGACCCTTCCGGCGTTGCCAGCCCTCTGGTGCGCCTCAAGGACATAGTCTCCCTGTCAAGCAGCCTTACCTTCAGCAACACCACCCACGAAAGCGCCTGCCGCCCCTGGGAATGGGTCTTCGGTTACAGGACCATGCCCTTCTGGTGGGAACCGCACTACATCTCCGCCATCAGCCCTTCCGTCTGGGTGATGATCGTACCCGCCTTCGGCTACATGATCTACCGGGCGGTAAGGAAGAGGGACGAGGCCGGCTTATTCGGCGCAAGCTGGTTCACCAGCACCTATGTCCTCTGGATCCCGCTGAGCCTCATCACGAACCGCATCAGCTATCCCTTCTATTTCTACCCGTCGGTGGGGGCAATCTGCCTGGGGCTGGGGCTGGGGCTGTCCAGGCTCCTTGACATTTTCCAGACGAGGAAGTCCGGTAAACTCAGGTGGGTCATCCTCGCGTTCGTCATCCTGTTCTTCCTCGTGCATATCGTTTCCTTCACGATCCTCTACCCACCAT
>JAOAEN010000011.1 GCA_026416775.1 Dehalococcoidales bacterium | reverse complement strand
CACCGTGGGTATTTGCCCCCGGTCCCGGATTGCGCCGCTCGGGGTACCGGCTAGCCCTGAAGCTGAAGGAAATCGAAGGCGAAATAGGGTTCAGGGTGATGGAGCCTGATGGTTTGCTCGGATACCTCATTGAGAAAAGACCGATCGTGCGGGTTTTCTTTTTGAAAGAGCCGGCCCCCCGCTCTGCCAGAGCTACTTGACAAAATAGCTAGGGATAACGGGCTTGTCCCCGGTGTGTGATACGTCGCCTCACCGATAGCTTGTGGTCAGTGGCCTCCGTGATGTCCGTGGTCACGGTGCCGTTTTTACCCCGAGGGCGGGCGGGTGTTGGGTGGTGGCGGGTTTTGCATCCCCAGGCGGAAAAGTTCGCCCGTGTCCTTGCGTTTCCAGTTGACGGAGATGCGCTGGCTTACCGGGTGGAGCATGGTGATGGCCCCGGAGCGCGGGCATTCCTCGACGCAGCCCCCGCAGTACCAGCATTCCTCCGGGTAAAGCACGAGCGGCGGTTGCTTCTTCTCCGGGTTGGGCATGAGGACGTCGGTGGGGCAGACCTCAACGCACCGGTTACAGCCAGTGCATATTTCCGGGTTGAACGCCACCGCCCGGTTGGGGGTGGGTGGATTCGGCACCATGAATACCTTCTCGCTCATGACGGTTACCTCGCTGCTTCAATCAGGCGTGTTTTCGGTAGTTATCTTCGTAAGACGGCTCATATGGCTCGCGGAGATGGAAATCAAGCGGCAGGTATCTTGCCCTGACCCTGCCATCATCAAGGCGGATGGCGATGAGCTTTTCCCACTCCGGCGGGTCCATTTCGGGGTAGTCAAGCCGGTGGAAATCAAGGATGGAATTGGAAGCCTCCCTTTCCAGAGAAGCCAGCATCACCATCTCCCCCACGGTGATGATTGAATGGCATTCCAGAAGCCTGCCGAGCTCGTGGGGGTTTGCGGCATGGGCGTGCGCCAGCTCTGTTGTCTTCAGCTCGTTGAGGAGCCTTAAGCCCAGCTTCAGCGTGGCCTCGCTCTTGTACTGCCCGCAGTAGTCACGCATGATGCGGGCAATCGCGGCGTTGATTTCCTTCCAGCCGTAGCCATCGCTTTGGCGGATGGCACGGTAGGCGGCTTCCCGTTCTGCTTCCACCTGGTGGCGGTCAATGGCGGGCTCCGGGGCGGTCATCGCGTAGCGGGCGGCGTGTCTGCCGGCGTACCTGCCCGTCGTGTGCGATTCACCGTGGCAGCCGCCACCGAAGAGGTTGCCGCCGGCACCGACGTAGAGACCTTCTAGGTTTGTCCTTAGGTCCCAGTCAACAAGGTAACCGCCACCGCCGAGCATCCGGATGGTTGGCGGAGTGTGGACGCCCACCGCCCAGAAATTGGGATGGACATACCCTTCCGGCGGAGCGACCGGTGCCTGGAAGAGGTCTTTCTCCGGGTCAAAACCGGCGCGGGTCATCGTATCGTAGATCGGGATGCGGGTCTTGCCCTCGTTGCCCACCATCATGCCAAAGATGCATCTCCGCTCCGTCTCCGGAAGCCGGGTAAAATCGGCGTAGAGGGGAAGCTTGAATTCGCCGCGGCGGATGCGTTCGGGAAGATCGTGGATGAGCTCGTTGTTGCGGTACTGGGGGAGGTAGCGGGAGATACCGATGCCCTCACCGAGGATGAATTCCTGCCCTTCGGCGGGCAGAAAACGTCCGGCGAGGTCTTTTACCGGGCGGTTGAAGGCATCCACCCAGGGGACCTCTTTGCCTTCGGCGTCTACGATCGGCGTGCCGTGATAGGTGTTGTGGGCATTTGCCATGCTGTAGGGGGCGTAGCCGTAGCCGGCAAGCCGTGCCGGGTAGGTCGCTTCCATACAGACGAACTCTGCCCCTGCCTTCCAGCCGAGGGCCTCCCCGGCGCCTGCGGAGTTCATGTTCCCCATTGAGGCGGCGGCGGTCACCTCGGGGGCAAAGTCGTAGAGGCGTCCGGTGCCCCCGGTGGCGATGACGGTAGCCTTTGCCCTGAAGACATAAAACTCACCGGTGCGGGTATCGACTGCCGTTGCCCCGACGACGCGTTTTGACCCTTTCCCGGGAGCGGTGAGCAGGCCTGTTGGCATCATGCGGTTAAAGATGTTCACGCCAAGCCTTACTGCCTCTTCGTAGACCTTGACCTTGATGTTATAGCCCCAGACGCGGATGACGTGACGGTTCCTGTAGTCGTAGGCAAACATGAGCTTGGTCGCTTCGTCGCGGAAGGGTGCGCCCTTGAACTCGTCACGGACATCCCTTATCTGTACGCCCATCTTCTCGCATTCAAGCAGGGTATCCCAGCTTTCCTTGGTGATGATGTAGCGCACGTGGGTGCCGGTGTATCCCCTCATGGATTCATAGCAGGCTCTCGTGTACATCTCCGGGGTCACCCGGGAACACGGGTTCGTTACCGCACCGTGCCAATGGTCAACACCGGCACCGCCCGCGCCGCTGCGCTTGGCATGCCCCCTTTCCAGAACGCAGGCTTTCAGCCCCATGCGGGCGGCGGCAATGGCAGCCTGCAATCCCGCCACACCACCCCCGATAACGAGGACGTCGCTTGCCACTTCATTTATCTTCCCGTAATTGACCGGATAGGGCCATGCGGGAAGGCTGCCGGTCTTGCGCACGTACTCATGCCATGTGCTCATTTTGTGCTCCTTTAATGAATGTCATTTACAGTAGACCGCGCAGGCGCGGGTCGAGGGCATCCCTTAGGCCGTCCCCCACCATGTTGAAGGCAAAGACGACGAGCATGATGGCAAGCCCGGGGGCAAACGAGAGCACCGGGTTGCGCAAAAGATAACGGTAGCCGTCGTTGACCATAGCACCCCAGGCGGCGCCCGGCGGCTTGATGCCGATGCCGAGGAAGCTTAGGCCCGCCTCGGCGAGGATGAGGTTACCGAGCTGCATCGTCATGAGGACGATGAGGGGTGGTAGTGCATTCGGCAGGATGTGGCGGAACATGGTGCGCAGGTGGTCCGACCCCATTGCCATCTGTGCCAGAATGTAGTCGTTTTCCTTGATGCTCAGGGCAACCCCGTGCGTGACACGGGCATATCCGGGTATCGTGGCAACGCTCAGGGCGATGATCACGTTCTGGATACCGCCGCCGAGGATGGCAGCCATGAAGAGAGCGAGGATGATCATCGGGAAGGAAATGAGGAGGTCCATGGTCCTCATGATGATCATGTTGATGATGCTGGTGCTGAAGTAGCCGGCAATGAGTCCTAAGAGCACCCCCACGGAAGCCGCGGCGGCGGTGGTGCCGAAGCCGACAAGGATGGTCGTCCTTGAGCCATAAATGAGGCGGCTCAAGGTATCTCTGCCCAGCGAGTCCGTGCCCAGAATGTGCTTGGCGCTCGGCTGCTGGAGGGTGCTGCGCAGGTCCTGCTTGTAGGGGTTATAGGGAGCAAGCTGCGGGGCGAAGATGGCGGTGATGAAAAGGAGAAAAAGGATGAGGAGCCCGAAGATGACGAGCCTGCGGGCGAAGAACACCCGGCAGAAACGCCGCCACTCGCTCACCCGCGGCGGGGCTTCGGAAAACCTTGCTTCGGCATTCGTTAACTGTTCGGTCATAGGTCTTAACTGTAGCGTATCCTCGGGTCGAGCCACCCGTAGGAAATATCAACGAGCAGGTTGACGACGAGCACGATGGCACCGAAGATGAGTGTCGTCGCCTGCACGACGACGTAGTCCTGGTTGAAAATCGAGTTCACCATGAGCCTGCCCATCCCGGGGATGTTGAAGACCGTCTCCACCAGCACCGAGCCACCGAAGATGGTGCCGATGGCAAAGCCCATGAGCGTGACGATGGGAATGAGACAATTTTTCAGCATGTGGCGGAAGACGACGGCGCGCTCCCTGAGCCCCTTTGCCCAGGCGGTGCGGATATAGTCCTGCCGGGTGACCTCAAGGACGGCCGAGCGCATCTGGCGGGACATGGAGGCAAGCCCCAGCACGCTTTCACAGACGACTGGCATCACCAGCTGTTTTGTGCTCATCCAGAAGTCCTCGAAGGGCGAGGTGTAGCCCCCGATGGGAAGCCATCCCAGTTTCAGCCCAAAGACCCAGATGAGCAGGATGCCTAGCCAGAAGACGGGGACGGTTATCCCCACGTAGGCAAGCGGGGTGACGATCTGGTCGGCAAGCCTGCCGCGCCTGAGCCCGGCAAGAAGCCCGGAAAGCGCCCCGAGGATGGAGGCCACAACAAAGGACACGATGCCGATGTGCGCGGTGATGGGGAGCCGCCAGGCGATGAGCTTGCCCACACTTTCGTTGTGGAAGATTGACCTGCCGAGATCACCCTTGATGACCTTGCCCGCCCAACTGAAATACTGGACGATAAGCGGCTTGTCCAGCCCGTATTCCACGCGGAGCTTTTCCATTGCTTCGGGGCCGATACTGGAAAGCTGGCTCTGGGCAACGTAGATCATGAGCGGGTCGCCCGGCAAAAGCCGCATGGCGAAAAAGACGGCAATGGTGAGCATGAAGAGGATGATTACGGCCCACACAAGACGTCGGATGATATAGGCGGTCATCTGACTCCCCGGTGGACATAATATTTGCTATCCGAAAGCCTTGAGGTTTGGTATGTCTGACGGGGATTATGCGGTAAGCATATAGATGGTGCGAATGTGAGCTCCATATAAATGGCGGCCGAAGCTGCAAAAACCCGTTTGCTGAAGTTACTATATGATAACCTTAAAGCCGCTTGTTGTCAACATGAACTTCCCATGTTGACAGGGCTGGGGAAGATAGCTAATAATAAAACAACTTCTGGTCTGCGGAAAAATTTTTTTAAGTTGCAGGAGAGGAGGCGACCGATGACATGAAAGCGGAGACGGCTTGACGGAACTTCAGGTCTAATTCGTAACAGAGGAGGTACTGGATGAAAAGATTACTCATTATTGTCCTTGCCATTGTGGTTATCGGTAGCCTGTTCGTTTTTGGCTGTGGTAAGGAAGAAGCCAAGCCCACGGCAACGACAGCCCCGACCAAGACGGCAACCCCCACCGCAACGGCGCCCCAGACCCAGAAACCTACCGAACCTGCCAAGACGACAGCCCCTGCCCCCGGAACGCCGAAGAGGGGCGGCACCTTGAGGGTGCTCGGGGCCACCGGGGTGAGCAACCTGAGCTGGGTGCCTAAGCAGAGCATGACTGATGAGACCATGGCGAAGGCTTATGCCGAGACGCTTGTCTACTATTCCGGTTCGGGGGACTTCAAGCCGGAGCTTGCCGAATCGTGGGATATTGACCCGGTCAATAAGACGCTCACCTTCCACCTGCGCCGTGGTGTCAAGTTCCACGATGGTACACCCTTCAACGCCGAGGCAGTGCGCTGGAACGTGCAGAACCTGATTGACAGCAAGCGTCTGGCCAACGGTCAGTATGTGGACTCAATTGAGGTTGTCGACGACTATACCTTCCGTTACCATCTCAACGCCATGCTCACGCCATCAATCATGCTCCACTCCTACGGCTATAACCTTCTCACCATGTTCTCCCCCACCGCCTTCCAGAAGAACGGCGGTGAGGCCTGGGCGACCTCGCACTACGTGAGCACCGGTCCCTTCAAGTTTGAGAGCTGGACGCAGGATGTCTCCATGCGTATCGTCAGGTTTGACGATTACTGGCGCGGCAACCCGTATCCCTACCTTGATGCGATTGAGTTCACCTTTGTTGCCGATGCCACGCTTGCCTCCGCCAAGATGCAGGCAGGTGAGGCCGATGCCTGGGCAGGGCCGCCACTCAAAGAGGCGACTGACCTCAAGAAGATGCCCGGTTTCACCCTGATCACCGGCGTCGGCGGCTTCTATTCCGAGATCATCCCGGACAATGCCAGCGAGGGTTCCGTCTACAAGGATCCCAGGGTGCGCCAGGCGATTGAATATGCCATTGACCGTGATGCCCTGGCGGACGGTCTGGGTTACGGCATCCTAAAGGCGGTGAAGCAGGCGGGCGGGCCGGCAACGAGCCAGGGCTATAATCCGAAATGGCCGATCCGCGAATACAACGTGCAGAAGGCAAAGGAGCTCCTGGCACAGGCAGGCTACCCCAACGGCTTCAAGACCAAGCTCCTCGTCATGCAGGGCGGGCAGCAGGACATGGCGCAGGCCATCCAGTCGTTCCTGGGTGAGGTCGGGATTGAGGTGGAGATTGATGTGGCGGATCCGGGGCGCTTCATCGGTGCCATTTACAAGGGTGGCTGGAACGGCGGGCTTCTCCTCTGGATGGTGCCGGTGGACCCCGAGTTTGCCATTGGCTGGTTTGTCCATTTCGGTCCGCAGCCCATCTTCCCCTATCCCAGCCTGAAGTGGCCGGATGAATACTACAAGCTGGTGGAGAAGGTGCGCCTTGCCCCCACCGTGGAAGAGATGCGCGCCGCCACCATGGAGATGATGACCCTCGTCAGCGAAGGTGCCTATATCATCCCGCTCATGGAGTCCCTGAACCTGTATGTCGTCAGGGACTACGTCCGCACCAACCGCTACAAGGACCACTTCATGGTCTGGCATAACTACGAGGACTGGCTGGACAAGTAGCCGGCGGTAAAAGAAAAGGGCCGGGCGGTCCGGGCAAAAGACCCATGGTCTTGCCGGTCGCCCGGCTTTTTTATCATGTAACGGCTCCGGCTGTGCCTGCAGTTCGGCTATTTCTGGACGGGCACCTCGACGGTGAGCGTTGTGCCCCTGCCCGGAGCTGACTTTATCTCAAGCGTACCCCCCAGTAGCTGTGTCCTTTCCTGCATTCCGGTAAGGCCCAGCCTGCCGCTCCGCGGTGCCTCGTGCAGACGGGCAAGCTCAAAGCCGCAGCCGCTATCGGCAATGATGGCGCGCACCCTCTCGGGGCTGAACTCCACGGTTACCTGGGCTTGGAGGGTCCTGGCATGCTTGATGATGTTGTTGAGGCCTTCCTGAATGATGCGATAAAGAAGGAGCTCCACCTCGGACGAAAGGCGCCTTTCCTCCCCCAGGACCTTCAGCTCGGTATTGAGCCCCTCCGACCTGTGCAGGTCGTTGATTAGCGCCCTGATTGCGGGTACGAGTCCCAGCACATCGAGGATCGGGGGCAGCAGGTCCTGGATGAAACGGTGCACGTCCTGAACGCCGCGGTTGATCTGCTCCCTGAGGTTCTGGAGGAAAGAAATGTCTTCCGGCGAAAGTCCGCGCTGGTGGCGGATGAAGTTGTCAAGCTGACGGGCAAGCGAGCCAAGGAGCTGAGCCGTATCATCATGAAGCTCGCGGGCGATGCGCTTGCGCTCTTCCTCCTGGGCACGGGTGATCTCCTTGAGATAGTAGCGGAGCTCTGCCTGGAGACGTCTTTCCTGGGTTACGTCACGGGCGATATTCTGAAAACCGCTTGGCTTATCATTCTTAATCACCAGGTTTGTGGCAACCATGCAGATGGCCTGCGTGCCGTTATGCCTGATCACACTGATTTCATAGGGCATGGCGACACGCTGGCTCTGGAGGAGTTTCCGGCCCACCTCTTCCAGCGTGGCGAGGCTTGACTCGCTCAGAAGCGACCTGATGTTCATCCTGAGGAGCTCTTCCCGCGTGTACCCCGTAAGGGCCGCGGTCGCCTGGTTTGCCGCAGAGATGTTACCTTTGAGATCGTGCAGCCAGATGGCATCGCGGGCATCTTCAAAAAGCATCCGGTAGCTTCTCTCCGATTCGGCCAGTGCCTGCTCCGCCCGCTTACGTTCCGTGATATCCTCGAGGGTCTCAATCGCCCCGATGATGTTACCGTCATCGTCTTTGATGGGGCTTGCGGTGAAGCGCAGCCATTTCCCGTCCTCACCGAGCTCCGGGAAAAAGTCTTCAGCCTCATAGGCGCCTTCAATGAGCCGGGACTTCTGGTATCTGCCGCCGTAATGGGCTTCAAGATCTTCCTGGTTGGGGACGGCCCCTTCTACGATGAGGTCCGCCATGACCGGTCTTCTTCTCTTGTAAAAGGCCCGCCACTGCTCGCTTGTCCCGATGATTTCGTTTTTCCTGATGCCGGAAAGGGCTTCCATGGCGGTGTTCCAGCAGATGACCCTGTGATCCTTATTGATCACGAATGATGGTATGGAATAGTTCTCCACGATCCTGGCGAGCGTCCACGGGTCAAGGAAATTCTGTGCCATGGGATGCTTTCTCCCGAAGGTTTATGAGAGGTCTTCCATCTTGAACCAGCCCTTCTTCAGGGCAAAGAGCACCGCCTCGGTGCGTGACCCGACTCCCAGCTTGTTGAAAATGGTGCGGAAGTGCCCCTCCACGGTGCGCTTGCTGAGTTCAAGCTCGGCGGCAATGCTCTTGTTGCTCATCCCTCTGGCGGCAAGCTTGAGGATATCGATTTCACGGCTGGTGAGGTGCTCGGACTCCTTCGCAGGGCTGCGTCCATCGGATGGGGTCTTGAAAAAGTCCATCACCTTGCGGGCGACCACCGGGTCCAGCACCGGCTCCCCCTTGCAGACGGCGCGTATTGCCTGGATAAGTCCATCCCCGCTCACGCTCTTGAGAAGGTAGCCGGCGGCACCGGCCCGCAGGACGGCAAAGACAAACTCGTCGTTATCGTAGGCACTCAGGATCAGCACCGCAACGCGGGGAAGCTTTTCTTTGATCCGTTTTGTCGCCTCAATGCCGTTAAGGACAGGCATGGCGATGTCCATCAGGATGACGTCCGGGTTTAGCTCGGTGGCAAGCTTGACGGCCTCTTCCCCGTTATTTGCTTCTCCCACCACCTTCAGACCCTTTTCCGCGTCAATGAGCTGGCGTATGCCCTGCCGGGTTACCAGATGGTCTTCCGCAAGGAGAACCCTGATGTCCTTCATCAACTCCCCCATTCCATCATATATGAATGACGCCTGCCAGACAAGCATAGCCGCCGCTTCACTTGTGCTCTTGGCTATCATGGCTTTTGGCGTTTACCTCACTCTCTGAGTCTTCTCTCCTGCCAGACGGGGATGGAAACTGGGAATAGGTGTACCTTCAGCCCATCTTGAGGATGATCTTTTCTCTCACGAAGATAAATGCATCGGTCCCGGTGATGGGCCCGTGTGAGGAAGGACCGAGCGGGTGGTCCAGGCGGATGCGGCTAAGACCGTCTAACCGGGATGAACATGCGGAAAGACCTAGGTGTAAATACGCGCGTGCACTCACGCGGCGGGATGAGTATTTACCTTTATCGGGCACTGGGGATGATTACGCCGGGTATAATCCCCTGGCGCAGAACGTGTGATAACCGATGGCGTGGCGGGACGGGAATGGTAGCCTTGAACTGGAAGCCCGGTAAGGGGCTTGAACGAAAAGGAGGCGAGACCATGACAGAGACCATGCTCAAGGAAGAGCCTAGGGGCAGGGCACATCCCGACCCCAAAAATGCGGCACCGGAAAGGAAGGTGAAGCTAAAGGCATTCTTCCTCTTTACGGTGACGGGCCCGCTGGTGGTGCTGACTTCCTATGATCGGATTGAGAACCCCGAATTTCTGAGAAAGCTCCGCGCGGTGGGGTTCAACAAGTTCGTCGCCCATGAGATACCGGTGGAGAAGGTAAAACAGAGGTACGGCACGCATTTTGAGGTTGTCTGTAACGATCCCAACGAGGATGACACCCTGAGGATACTTGACTATAAGTCAGAGCGTGCCATCAGGATGTTCAGCTTCCGTGAATTCGGCCCGCCGGTTTACTACGAGTACGAGGAAGATAACACCCTTCTCAGCCGGCTGCCCGATTACGAGGCGGAGTATCTGCGGGTGTATCCCAAATACGGCAGCTAGGTTTCCCCCATCTTAAGGAGGTAAGTTTATCTTTATGGATATCACGCTTTTTGAGATATTCCGTGAGAATATCGGTTCGCCTTTTGAAAAGTGGGCACTCATTGCCATCGTTGGCATTGCCATCCTCGGCCTTGTCTACGCCGCCTTCCTCACCCGGCAGACCATCAAGGAGCCGGAAGGTACCCCGAGGATGAAAGAGCTTTCCCGCAATATCCGGCTTGGCGGCAACGTGTACCTCAAGCGCCAGTTCCGCACCATCCTTATCCTTTTCTTCGTCCTCGGTGTTTTCATCTTCTTCACCGGCTACTTTGCCGGCAGTACCTCGGTCTACGGCAACCCGAAGTGGCTGGTCGGGCTGGGGCGTGCGGGTGGCTTTCTCATCGGGGCGCTGTTTTCCGCCCTTGTCGGTTACCTCGGGATGAACATGGCAATGCTGGGGAATGTCAGGGTTGCCCAGGCAGCCCGCTCCAGCTTCAACAAGGCACTCAAGATTGCCTACCGCAGCGGCACCGTTACCGGCATGCTCACCGATGCCCTCGGGCTGCTCGGCGGGACGGTGCTCTTCATCATCTTCTTCAGGGATGCACCCCTGGTGCTGGCGGGTTTTGGCTTCGGTGGCACGCTTCTTGCCCTCTTCATGAGGGTCGGCGGCGGTATCTACACCAAGGCGGCTGACGTGGGGGCGGACCTGGTGGGCAAGGTTGTACGTGGTATCCCCGAGGATGACCCGAGGAATGCCGCCGTGGTTGCCGACCAGGTCGGGGATAACGTGGGCGACTGCGCCGGCATGGCGGCCGACGTCTTTGAGTCCTACGAGGTCACCATCGTCTCCGCTCTGATCCTCGGTATTCTGCTCACGGTTGCCACCGGTCAGCTTTACTGGATCATCTTTCCGCTCCTGGTAAGGGGATGTGGGGTTATCGGGTCGGTCATCAGCACCTATCAGGTTGGCACGCTGCGCGATAACCAGAACGCGATGAAGGCCATCCACCGCGCCTACTGGATAGGTGCCGCCATCACACTTATCTCTTCCTTCCTGCTTGCCTATTTCTACGCGAAGGACATCCGCTTCTTCCTGGCAACGGCGATCGGGGTGGTGCTTGCCATTGCCACCAACTACATCGCCGATTACTACACTTCGGCCGCGAAACGCCCGGTTGCCGAAATTGCCACCGCCACCAAAACGGGTCCCGCCACGACCATCCTCACCGGTTTTGGCTGGGGTTTTGAGAGCACGGTGACATCAATCATCGTCATCGCACTTGCCATTGTCGGGTCTGCCCTTGTCTGGCATGGAGGGGTACCGGCGGCAAGCACCAGCATGCCCGCGGAGCTTCTCTGCATCTTCTACGGCGTCTCCCTCTGCGGCATCGGCCTGCTGACGCTTACCGGCAACAACATTGCCATGGACACCTTCGGCCCGGTGGTGGACAATGCCAACGGTATTGGCGAAATGGCCAAGCTCGAACCGCAGGCACGCCAGATCCTCAATGACCTTGACGCCGTCGGCAACACTACCAAGGCGATCACCAAGTGCATCGCCATCGCTTCGGCAGTGCTCGCGGCGGTAGCACTGTTCGCTGCCTTTTATGCCGACTACCAGCTTACATCGATTAACCTCATCCAGTGGAAGGTGTTCGTTGCCTTCCTCATCGGCGGGGCGATCCCCTTCCTCTTCAGCTCCTTCACCATCCGGGCGGTGGGACGTGCCGCCTATGCCATCATCAACGAGGTGCGCTACCAGTTCCTGCACGTGAAGGGGGTCTGGGAAGGTACAAAAGACCCTGATTACGGGAGTGTGGTCGCCATCTGCACCAAGGCAGCCCAGCGCGAGCTGATCACGCCGGCGATCCTTGCCATACTTTCTCCGATTGTCATCGGCTTCCTCTTCGGGCTTGAGGCTCTGGCCGGCTTCCTCTCCGGCGTCATCCTCGTCGGGCAGCTTCTTGCCGTCTACATGGCAAACACGGGGAATGCCTGGGACAATGCCAAGAAGCGCATTGAAGACGGCTTCTACGGTGGTAAGGGCTCCGATCCCCATAAGGCCAGCGTCATCGGTGATACCGTTGGTGACCCCCTCAAGGACACCGCCGGACCGGCACTGAACCCGCTCATCAAGGTTATCAACCTGGTCTCGGTGCTGGCAGCCCCCATGATGGTGGTCTATGTGGATGGTAAGTTCATGTCCAGAGAGCTTTCGCCGCTCACTATCGGGATAGCGGTTGCCGCACTTGCCGTTATCAGCGTGGCAATCTGGTATTCGCGCCGGGGAGCATCCTTCGGGCGCGACTATGAAGCCGAGCAGGCAAAGCTGGGGGATATTGACCGGATAATCGGCGAGGGGAGCGGTGATATCCCTGCACCCCGGAAGCTTTCCGATATGGGCATCGGGCCGGAGGTTGACGGGGTATCGGTGAAGGAAGAGGTGAAGAAGTAGCCCTTTCCTTCCGGCAGTAATTTCAGGCCATCCGGCACCGGGCATGATAGCCCACCGGATGGCCTTTCTTTTGTGCGGGCTGCCGGGATACTAGTCCAGAGGGAAGACCATGCCCTGCTCCGCCCAGTCGATGCGTGGCAGCAGGGCATTATACGCTTCGACGATTGCCGGGGTCAAGCCGGTTTCCCTTTCGCCGGCGGGGCCTTTTTCTTTTACGGTAAGGCAGTAGACCTCCTGCCCGGGGAGAACGTTATTCCATATCTCGGTGATTTTCCCTGCCCTGTCCACCACGATGATGCGCGTGGGAATGACGGTGAACTGCGCGCGTATGCTCCCGCCGGGAAGCGCGCTTGCGTTTTCGCTGGCTGCCGATGTTTGCCCTGCAAGCAGCGCGGGCATCTCGGTGGCGAGTGTGCCATCCTCAAGGACGTAGACCGTATCGGGTAGCGGGGCTTCGGGCACGGGGAGGAGAGCAACCTCTGCCGTCTGGTCCTGATGAACGGTGGGCATTTCCTCGGGGTCCTTTAGGGGTACGTCTGCTTCAGCAATCGGGCGGGTGACCTCCGCGGTGTTGCCGGTGACTGCCGGAGCACCGAGCAGAATCATGCCGAGGCTGGTCGTGGCTACGGTAGCCCCGAGAATACAGAATGCTGCTAGTCTGGTCTTCTTCATTCTCCTGCCCCCGCGTCACCTTGCCATGCGTGGCTCTCCAATAGGCATCGTAAGCCCGCTGGCTACAGGCAACAATCACTCGTTGGTCACGATTGACGGAGGGTGATTGGTAACCGGGAAAAACGGCGGAGGGACTTCGGTACCGGAAAAGGACCGGTATCCGCCCGAGCTGATGAAGAAAAATGAGGATGATTCAAGATAAATAGTATTGACTGGGTACTATGACTTTGGTAATATCTAAGAAGAAGGTGGAGAAGGTGCATATTAGCGCGTAGGCGTTATATTTTTGCCGCGGTTTTGCCAATTGGCAAAACCAACATCATCCTGGGAGTTTTCCTGTTTACAGGGCTTTCAGGACGGATGG
>JAOAEN010000119.1 GCA_026416775.1 Dehalococcoidales bacterium | reverse complement strand
CTACCTCCTTAATATCTCCTTCCCCTGCCCGATTTACCACGAGTGCCTGATTGCTCCTACCTTGCAGGCACTCAGACAGTTTTTCCCGTGCTTTGCCGAACAGGCAATGGCCCCCGGGCACACCATGGCAAGGCGTCTGCGCAGTTCTTCCTTCACCACGGCTCTAGGGGCAGAAGTGCCATCGGTCTGCACTGCGAAGACCCCCGCCGGACAGCCCGCCACGCATTCCCCACAGCCGTTGCAGAGCGCGTGGTCAATGGTGATGAAATACTCGCCCGTGCCGTCGGCATAGCCGTACTGCACCTTCATTGCAGAAGGCCTGCCGCCTTCATATCTCTCGCGGGCAAAAAGCGCCGCCCCCAGCGCCCCGCAGAGCTGAGGGTCATCGCACAGCAGCGGCTCAAGCCCGACCTTCTCGGCGAGCTTGCGCACCATGCCCCTGTTTTTGGAAATGCCGCCGGTGATGGCGAAGTCCTTCTCAATGGAAACCCTCTTGAGGAGGTTGAGCGAGCGCTGGGCAATCGCCTCATAAAGCCCGGCGAGGATGTCCGCCTTTGCCACGCCCTTCCTCAAGTAGGCAATGGCATCCGATTTGGCGAAGACGGCGCAGACGGTATTGAAAGGGACGGCGTTGCGGCTCTTCAGGGCAAGCTCGCCGCTCTCGGCAAGGGGCACGTTGAGCACATCGGCAATCATTTCCAGGAAGCGCCCCGTGCCCCCGGCGCACTTATCGTTCATAACGAAGTTGGTCACCCGCCCGCTGCCGTCGCAGTTGATCGCCTTGCAGTCCTGCCCGCCCATGTCCAGCACCGTCCGCACTGATGGAAAGTACCAGTTTATCCCCCGGGCATGGCAGCTTATTTCGGAGACGTTTTCGCTGGCAAAGGGCACGAGCACCCTGCCGTAACCTGTCGCCACGGTGTAGGTGATGTCCCTGAGGGCAAGCCCGCTTCCGGAAAGTGCCTTTTCCATCACGGCATGGGCGGTCTTGACGCTCTCCGGGCCAGTATCGATGATCGCCGTGGCGATGATGCGGTCGTCCTCCATGACCACCGCCTTGGCGGCACGCGAACCGATGTCAACACCGGCAAAGATCATGAAAGCTGCCCTTTCTGGATCGCCTCTTCCGCGAGTATGGCCGCCCCGAGGGCCGCAACGATGCGCGGCTCCTCAGGGACGATGATCTCCGTGCCCAGTTCCTTCCCGAGTTCCTGCACCAGCCCGCTGATGAGCGCCACCCCGCCGCTTGCCGCCACCTCGCGCTGGATGCCCAGGCGCTTGCAAATCACCATGAGGCGGCTCACCGTGGAAGCAAAGATCCCGGCGACCACATCCGGCACCGGCGTGGGGGGATCGCGGTGGATGTGCGAGATGACCTCGGACTCGGCGAAGACCGCGCAGGTGCTGGTGATGTCCGCCGGCGATTTCGCCTCACGGTAAAGCGCTGACATCTCGGCAAACGATAGCTGCATGAGGCGCGACATCTGGTCAAGGAAAATCCCGGTACCGGCGGCACACTTGTCCTGGTTGCCCCAGTCGGTGACGCGCCCGCGCTCGCTGAGCCTGACCACGGTGCTCGTCTCCGCCCCGATGTCAACGAGCATGCGCACCGAAGGAAAGAGGCGGTTGATCCCGCGTGCCAGACAGGTCGTGATTGCCTTGCTCTCGCGGGCAAAGGTTAGCTGCTTTGCGCCGATGCCGGTGGCAACGATGTAACTACCGTCGGGACCATCAAGCCCCGCCCTGGCGAGAACCTCCTGCACCGCCTGCTTTACCGCACCGTCCACATCATCGCCGGGCCTGATGACCACATATGAAGCGGGACGGCCGTCCCTAAGCAGGACCACCTTCGCGGTCAGACTACCGACGTCAATACCGATGGCATTCATACCCCGAAATGCTTCTACCGGTCTTCTAGGAGCTCAAAGAACTGCTCAAACTTTGCCTTCATCTCTTCCTTGGAAGTTGCCGTGGGGTCAACCACATCGCAGTCGAGCACAAGCACCGGGATGTCCATCTCATTCAGGACATCCTTGAAGAGCTTGATGACCGCACAGCTATGGCGGCAGCCGACATCGGCGTAGTAAATTGCCCCGTCCACCCTGTAGTCCCTGGCGCATTTCACGATGCCATCAATGGCGCGGCTGTCCAGAGGCCCGTACATGCGCATCTCCGGGATGAGGTAGGACTTCCGTGCCACGCTCTCCAGCGGTCTTGACGGGTCAAGCCTGCCCTCACCCCAGTAGGTGAAGAAGGGCTCAATGACGCTCACCGCCCCGTACTGCCGGGAGATGTCCTCAAGGAAGTTCATCAGGTACATCGGCGGGATGAAGAGGGTCATGAGGCGGAATCTCTCTTCTGGCAGGGCACCTCTGCCCTGCGCGACCCTCTCTTCAAGCTCACCGTAAAGCGTCTTCAGGTATTCAATCGCTTCGGGCTGGCCCGGGAAGAGATAGTCCACTGAGACGAGCTCAAGAAAGCCGAGGGGGCTGAACGGGGTGGGCACGTGCTTGCGCAGCTCGTTGATGCGGCGCACCAGTTCGATCTGCTCGTCCATGCGCGCGACCGTCGCGGCAAGGTTTTCCCAGTCCATGCGCCTTCCCGAGCGTTCCTCAAGGAAGCGCACCATGTCCTCAAGCTCGCCCGCAAGGTAGGCAATCTCCCGCTCGCTGTTCTTGAAGGGGCGGTCAAGGAAAAACCCGGGGCAGCCGCAGACTTCCATGATGAGTTCACCGCACTTCGCGGTGTTGTCGCAGACCATGTTTGACCAGAGCATCACGTCGGGGCGGGGCAGTGCCCGCAGGGAATACGCCCCGGCAAGCCCGCGGTGCGGGGTACAGATCTCGGCGGCAAGCCCGAGACTGGCACCCTCGCTGATCATATCGGCGCACTCGCCGGGGAAAAGCGAGATCATCCACGTCGTTGACTCCGTGTGCATGGGGACAAGCCCCATCGCATAGAGGACCTCGGCGGGGAAAAACACGCTGTGGGCGGCAATGAAATCGCCATTCTCGCGGGCGCGGAGGATGCGCGTGAAATATCTGATAAGCATGTCGTAATAGAGCAGGCGACTCTTGAGGTGACCGGGCTGTGCCTCCGTCATCCTCCTGATGAGGCGGCAGGCGCGCACAATATCGGCGACCTTATCTTTTGCTGGCAATACCATTCCTCGCCTCCAGCATTTCAAGGAAAGCCTGCACCCTTGTTGCAATCTGCCCCGAACCGGATGAGCCGTACTCCACGTCAAGTGCAAGGACAGGGACATTGACCTCCCTGAGCCTCTTGGTGAGAAGGGGGAGGTCATGGCAGTAGGGCACACAGTAGCGGACGATCTGGCTCACAACACCGTCAACCCGGTACTCTCGGGCGAACTCCACTATCCGGTTGAATCTCTCCTCCGAGGGGAACATGCGGGCACAGGGGAAATTGCCCAGGTAGCGGCGGGCGATAGCTTCAAGGGGAGAGAGACCGTCTTTCAGCACCACCGGGTCCGTCCAGTAGCGGGTGCTCGTGCAGAGCTCATCGGTCACTACGATCCCCCCCTGCCTTTCAATTGACCGGATAAAATCGGTGTTGGTAAGCACACTTCCGATAAGCATCAGGCGCGCCCGGTATTTCCCACTGACATCCCGCCGCCGATCCTCAATTTCGGCAAGCAGCTCTCTGAGCCAGCTGTTAAACACTTCCCGCGGCATGCGGAAGCTCGCGTTGAGCACATCCATCGTCTCGGCACCGGTGATCGGCGGGTTGTCCCGTCGGCGCAGCCCGTAGAGCTGACTCAGAAGATGCCTTGTCTCGTTGTAAAGCCCGATTGATGCCAGTAGCGCCTCGTCCGTTACCTTCCGCCCGATGAACTCCTCAAGATGCCGGGTAAACTCCTCAACCTCCTCGTAATAGAGACGGTGCGCCCTTTCGGTGTACTTCCTCGGCACGGTAAGCACGTGATGGAAGGGTGTGCCGATGTAATGGCGCCAGAGGTCGAAAAGCCGCCGTGCCCCATCGCACGTGGACCCCCCCACCACTCCGTCAAGAAAAGAGTATTCCCCTTTAAGCCCGAGTTCAAGACAACTGCGGGAAAAGGAGCAGTTGTTCACGTGCATGTAGGCGGTACCCTCGGTGAGGTCGGTCTCCTCGGAATACCCTACGATGCGCACCGGAAGGATCCCCGCGGCATGGATGACCTCCTCGGGGACATAGGTACACAGCCAGCCGAAGACCTTCTTCCCCTGTGCTTTGTGCTCCAGGATGAAGCGGTTTTTCGGAAACTCCCGGTTTACCTCGCGGAATTTCTCAAGCGTCCTGAGTTCCGGATAGTCCTGCATCTTCCTCAAGGCTTCATACGTAGACAATCTATGTATTATAATATACCTGCTCTTTTTTATCCGG
>JAOAEN010000118.1 GCA_026416775.1 Dehalococcoidales bacterium | reverse complement strand
CCGGCATCTTCTCACCCCCCCTTTTATCCCCAAGGGCGCAGGGAGCATCTGCCTAGTGTCTGAAGTGCCTTTCGCCCGTAAAGACCATGGCGATGTTGTATTTGTTGGCGGCATCAATGGAGTCCTGGTCGCGGATAGAGCCGCCGGGCTGGATGATGGCAGTGACCCCGAGCTTCGCCGCATGCTCCACCACGTCCGGGAAGGGGAACATCGCGTCGGAGGCAAGGACGCTGCCCTTCGCTTTGGCACCCGCCTTTTCGCCGGCGATCTGGGCGCTCACGATGCGGCTGGGCTGTCCCGCACCCATGCCCGTGATCATCTTGTCCTTGACCAGGACGATGGCGTTGGACTTAATGTGCTTCACCGCCCGCCAGGCAAAGAGCAGGTCTTCCTTTTCCTTCGCCGTCGGGGCGCGGTTGGTCACCACCTGCATCTTAACCTGATTTTCCGGCAGCGAATCGGAGTTCTGTACGAGGAAGCCACCCTTCACCCGCCGGTAGTCAATGTAGCCGCATTCTTCCCTGCCGTAGCCGGGGGGCAGTTCCGCCTCCAGGATGCGCAGGTCCTTTTTCTTTTCCTGAAGGAGCTTCAGGGCTTCCGGCTCGTAGCCGGGGGCAACGATGATCTCATAGAAGACGGCCCGCATCGCCTCCGCCATGGCAAGCGTCACCGGGCGGTTTGCCGCCACGATGCCGCCGTAGGCGGCAACCTCATCCCCGCTAAAAGCGCGGCGGTAGGCCTCGGCAATATCGGGGTGGCTTGCCAGCCCGCAGGGGTTGGTATGCTTGATGATGGCAACCGTCGGTGCCGCAAAATCGGTCACCGCACCCCAGGCGGCATCGGCATCAAGAATGTTGTTGAAGGAAAGCTCCTTGCCGCCGAGCTGCTTTGCCCAGGTGATGCCGGTGTTCTGCTTCCTGGCGACGGAGAGTTCGGCGTAGAAGGCGGCCTTCTGGTGCGGGTTTTCCCCGTAGCGCAGGGCGTAGCGTTTCTTCATGGCGATGGTAAGTTCCTCGGGGAGCAGGTCGTCTTCCTGCCTCAGGTACTGGGCGATGGCGGTATCGTAGATGGCGGTATGCTGGAAGGCTTTCTGGGCAAGACGCTTGCGGTCTTCAAGGGTAAGGTTTTTCTTCTCAAGCTTATCAAGCACGGCCGCATAATCGCCGGGGTCAACGACGACGATAACCGCCGGGAAGTTCTTGGCGGCGGCGCGGATCATCGTGGGCCCGCCGATGTCGATGTTCTCCAGCGCGTCTTCAAGGGTCACACCTTCCTTCGCGACCGTCTGCACGAACGGGTAGAGGTTCACGGCAACTAGGTCGATCGGCTCAATCTTTTTCTCCTTGAGCTCCTTCATGTGATGGGGGAGATCACGCCGCGCAAGGATACCCCCGTGCACCATCGGGTGGAGGGTCTTGACGCGCCCGTCAAGGATCTCAGGAAAGCCGGTGATGTCGGAGACGCTCTTCACCGGCACACCCGCTTCGGTCAGCGCCTTCTTGGTGTTGCCGGTGCTGAAGATCTCATAACCGAGCCGGGAAAGCCCCCTCGCAAAGTCAACGACGCCGGTCTTATCCGAAACACTGATAATTGCCCTCATGTAGCTCCTTTCTCTGTCGTCTTCTGTATCGGTTTCCGCTTTAAAAGGGCTTTTCACCCATTCGCCTGTGCAGCCTGCCTACTCAATAATTATCCTTGCCCGCCTGCCCTGCCGGATGACCTCGCCGATAACGATGGCCTCGGGTACCTTCTGCCTTAGCCCGCTTGCGTTTTCGGGTGAGGTGACCACCACCATGCCAATCCCCATGTTGAAGACGTGATACATTTCCTCGCGGCTGACGTTACCCAGCTTCTGGATGAGGGTAAATACCGGGGGCACCGTCCAGCTTTTGCTGTCAAAGCGGATGGCAAGCCCCTCCGGCAGGATGCGCGGCACGTTATCAATGAAGCCGCCCCCGGTGATATGTGCCATCCCTTTGATGAGAGGAAGGGCGGGCTTGAGGAGCGGGTAGTAGCTGCGGTGTGGCTCAAGGAGCACCTCGCCGATGGTCTTCCCGCCCAGCTCGGGAAAGCGCTTCCCGAGGGCTTCTTTCGTTTCGCCGAAGATCTTTCTTGCCAGCGTGTAGCCGTTGGTGTGCAGCCCGCTTGAAGGTATCCCGAGCACCGCATCGCCGGCGGTGATGGTCTTACCGGTGATGATTTCTTCCTTTTCGATCACCCCGATGATGAAGCCGGCAAGGTCAAAGTCATCACCCTGGTAGATATCGCGCATCTCGGCGGTCTCCCCGCCGATGAGCACGATGCCGGCATCCCTGCAGGCTTTAGCCACCCCCCGCACGATCGCCTCGGTCCTTTCGGGGATGAGCTTGCCGATGCCGATATAGTCAAGGAAGAATATGGGCGTCGCCCCGCAGACGAAAACGTCGTTGATGCAGTGGTTGACGATATCAATGCCGACGGTATCGTAGATGCCCAGGGCAACGGCGAGCTTGATCTTGGTGCCCACCGAATCGGTGCTGGAGACAAGCACCGGGTTGCGGTAGCCTTTGAGCTCGTACATCCCGCTGAAAAAGCCGGTCTCGCTTACAACTTCAGGGCGGTAGGTCTGGCTGGCAACCCTGCCGATGAGACGGTTGGAAATGTTCTTGGCATTTATATCAACACCCGCCCGGGCATAGGCGTCTGTCATGGTCCCTCCTTGGTGGATGAAGCCTCGGTTTAAGATTACCAGAAAGCGGGGTGGGGTGTAAATGGGTGGGGCAGATACCAGTGAGGTTGCACAATTTCCGGTTTTGCCATAGAATTAAGAAAGCTGCGGCGACGTGGCCAAGAGGTTAAGGCGGGGGTCTGCAAAACCCCTATTCGGCGGTTCGAATCCGCCCGTCGCCTCCATGGGAAAAACCAGAGCGCTGCCCGTCAGGCGGCATTGCTGCCTGTCGGTCTGACCACCGGGAATTAACTAGGATAGGTAGGGCTCCATCTCGTCTTCGTAGACGACGATTTCCTTCTTTTCGGTCCCCACGGACACCTTGTAGATGAAGAAGACCTGCCCGGTGCGCGGGCTTATCCAGTAGTAGTCGGCGATCTCGCCGACCTGGCCGGCGTAGCGGTTGATATCGCTCTCCCGCTGGGAAAGCCCGCTTTCCGCCACCGGCTTGATGACGACCCTCTGCCCCTTTACGTACCTCGGCCTGACATCCATGGTAATATCAATTGCGCATGATATTACGAAATAACGCATTTGTCAACAGGCTGACACCGGGCTTTCCGCATCCGGTCATTCCCCGCCCTTTTCCGGGCAGGAAAAATCAGCTATAATTTTCCAGGTTTACCGTTTGGAGAGGTCTTTTTCCTGGGGATCAACAATCGGGTAATTTTTGCCACTATCAGGGATATCAGCGATGCTCTAGCCCTTGCCGGGCAGCCCCGCAGTGTTTTGAATATGGCGGTGGATGCCTTATGCAGGGCCCTCGGCATTGAGTGCTGCTGGGTGCAGACGCTGGGTCCCGACGGGCGTGCGCTCAGGCTTGCCGCAGAGTGCGGCTGCAGCCCCGAAATACGCCGTGAGCTTGCGGCGCTGAATCTGGACCATCCTCTGGGACAGCGGGTAATCGGCCTGGGAGATCACGTGATCGTTCCCGACCTCTCGCGGGACGGCTATCTGGGGCTCCGGACACTTCATGCTTCGGGGTACCGCTGGACTATCGTGGTGCCACTGATGACCCACCGCACCCGCGGGCTTCTCGGAGTCGCCTGCCGGCGCCGGAAGAACCTGCGCGAAGTGGAGGAGCTTGTTGCCGTAGTCGGCAGTATTATCGGCATGGCACTCCAGAGGTCAGACCTTTTTACCTTCCGCGGTGCCGCAGGACCTACCCCGAGGAAGCCTGATGGGAAGAATGCCTCAGCCCGCCCTGCAAAAGCCACCGGAGACGGGGAGAGCACGGGGGCGGCGGAGACAGCGGGGCCGGTTTCCGCGGCGTATCACCCGCGGCGGAGTCCGTCCTACCGCAGCCTGCATCAAAAGCCTGCCTGAGCCCCGTCTTGACACCCCGCCTTTCAATCTCTACAATTACTCTGGCGCCGGGATGGCGGAATTGGCAGACGCAGCGGACTTAAAATCCGCCGGAGCAATCCTTGTGGGTTCGAGTCCCTCTCCCGGCATTCTGGTTTAACGGCGGTGGCATGGACTGGTTGATCGTCCTTACCGGTTACATCATCGGCTCGTTTCCCACGGCCTATCTCGCCGGGCGCATCCTCAGGGGCAGGGATATCCGCAGCATGGGCGATGAGAACGCCGGTGCCGCCAATGCCTACCGCGAGCTCGGTGCGGCGGCGGGAATTCTGGTCGGGCTTGTTGATGCGGCAAAAGGTGTTGCCGTCATCCTCATTGCCCGCTCGGCCGGTATGACGGCGGCGGTCATCCTGCTCAGCGGGCTT
>JAOAEN010000117.1 GCA_026416775.1 Dehalococcoidales bacterium | reverse complement strand
ATGTGTATAAGAGACAGCGTGATGCACGGGCTTACCTTAAGCGTGAGGGAAAACGACTATATCCTGGCGGAGAGGGCAATGGGGGCAAGCAACCTGCGCACCATGCTGGGACACATCCTGCCGAACTGCCTGCCGCCGATGATCGTGCTGGTGACCCTTCAGCTCGGTTCCGTCATCCTTGCCGAGGCGGGTCTGAGCTTCCTCGGGATCGGCATCCGACCGCCGGGGGCGGCGTGGGGCTCCATGGTTTACGACGGATACCGCTTCCTCCTGTCCAACCCGGTACTTTCGTTTGCCCCGGGGCTTGCCATCATGATTGTCGTCTTTGCCTTCAATATGGTTGGGGATGGGTTGCGGGACGCACTAGACCCCAGGTTGCGGGGTATATTATAATATGGCGAGGTTTTTGAGCATATGGGTGAACTATTAAGGGTCAATAATCTCAGGACGTACTTCAAGACGGAAGCGGGTATCGTCAAGGCTGTTGACGGGGTCTCCTACCATATCAACGAGCAGGAAATCGTCGGGCTGGTGGGCGAAAGCGGCTGCGGCAAATCCGTAAGCCAGCTCTCTGTCATGCAGCTCATCAATCCCCCGGGCAAGATTGTCGGTGGCGAGGTACTCTTCGAGGGGCACGACCTCCTGAAGTTTGAACCGAATGGCCCCGAGATGCGCTCCATCCGCGGTGCCAAGATCGCGATGATCTTCCAGGAGCCGATGACCTCGCTCAACCCGGTGCTCACCATCGGCCAGCAGCTCACCGAGATGCTCGTGCTCCACATGAGGATGAACGAGGAGGCGGCACGCAAGCGCGCCATTGAGTTGATGAGCATGGTGGGCATTCCGGCAGCGGAAAAACGCATTGATGACTACCCCCATAACTTCAGCGGCGGCATGCGCCAGAGAGTGATGATCGCCATGGGGCTTTCCTGCAACCCTAAAATCCTCATTGCCGACGAGCCGACCACGGCGCTTGACGTTACCACACAGGCCCAGCTTCTTGAGCTGATGAAGGACATGGTGCAGCGCTTCCGGACTTCGCTGGTTATCGTGACGCATAACCTCGGTGTGGTCGCCCGCTATGCCAACAGGATATACGTCATGTACGCGGGAAAGATCGTGGAATCGGGCAGCACCAAGGACATCTTCCGTAACCCCCGCCATCCCTACACCATGGGGCTGTTGAGATGTGTGCCGCGCCTTGACGAGGAAGAGGGGAGAAAACTCGTGCCGATCCCGGGGCTGCCTCCCAACCTGATCAACATGCCGCCCACCTGCGCCTTCCTCCCCAGGTGCTCCTACAAGGTGGAAAAATGCTACAAAGAAGTGTGGCCGGAACTGAGCCCCGTTGAGGGTGATACCGAGCACTACATACGTTGTTATGCTGATACCAAGGAGAGAGTCAGTGAACCAGCGAAGCGATGAAATCTTACTGGATGTCCAAGACCTGAAGATGTATTTCCCGGTTACCCGGGGGCTGTTGCGCCGCAAGGTCGCCGATGTCAAGGCGGTGGATGGCGTAAGCTTCAAGCTGAAAAGGGGAGAAACGCTCGGGCTGGTGGGCGAAAGCGGCTGCGGCAAGACCACCGTCGGGCGCTGCATCCTCGGGCTTTACAAGCCCACCGCGGGGAAAATCCTCTTTGAGGGCGAGGATATTGCCACCATGCCCGAGAAAAAGCTGCGTAAGATCCGCAGCCGCATGGCACTCATTTTCCAGGATCCCTATTCCTCGCTTGACCCGCGCCAGAGCGCCGGCAGCATTGTCGGCGAGCCGCTCAAGATCCACCGTATGGTCAGCACCAAGCAGGAATATAACGAGCGCGTGGAGCAGCTCTTCCGCATTGTCGGGCTTGACCCTTCCATGGCGGACCGCTACCCCCACGAGTTCAGCGGTGGTCAGCGACAGCGTATCGGCGTGGCACGCGCCCTCGCCTGCAACCCCCCACTCATCGTCTGCGATGAGCCGATTTCCGCCCTTGACGTCTCCATCCAGGCACAGATCATCAACCTCCTTGAGGAGCTTCAGGACAGGGTGCAGGGCCTGAGCTACCTCTTCATTGCCCATGACCTCTCCGTGGTGCGCCATATCAGCGACCGTGTGGCGGTGGTGTACCTGGGGCATATCGTGGAGATCTGCCGCTCAAGAGAGCTTTACGAAAACCCGCTCCATCCCTACACGCGGGCACTCCTTTCCGCCGTGCCGATCGCCGATCCCTTCGTGGAAGAGAAGCGCGAGCGCATCATCCTCAAGGGCGAGGTTCCCAGCCCGCTGAACCCGCCGCCAGGCTGCCCGTTCCACCCGCGCTGCTTTGAGGCGATCGCCGAGTGTAGTCAGATCTCGCCGGGGCTTCAAGATATCGGCGGCGGGCATGAGGTCGCCTGCATCAGGGTACCCGGGTACCGGATTTCCGCTTAAGAAAGTCTTCTCAGAGATAAAAAAAGAGGGGCTGCGGTGAATTTCCCGAGCCCCTCTTTCGTTATTCCGTTTCTGTCTTTATTTCAGCATTCTTCCCATGGGCAGGATGGTGCGCCCGAATTTGCCGTTGATGATGACCGCGGCTGCCCCGTAAGCCGCGGAAGCACCGCAGATGATCCCTTCCACACCGCAGACGGTTGCGGAGAGGTTGCCGAAGAAGTGGGCGGCAAGGAGGAAGAAAAGAATCGTGAGCGTGGCGAAGATAAAGAAGTGCACGAAGGTCATCTTGAAGGTGCCGATGGTCATGAAGGCGGTGAAGATCCCCCACATGACGCATGTCCAGGCAAGACCAGCACTATCAATCTTGATAAATCCCATCCACTGCAGGATGAAGGCGGAAGAAAGCCCCAGCCAGAAGGCACCATAGGAGCAGAAGGCCGTAAGCCCGAAGGTGTCACCGCGCTTACCGTCAATAAGCCCGGCGATCAATTGAAGCAGCCCGCCCCAGAAAAGACCGTAGACCAGGGGCATGGTACCATCCATTATGCCCAGATTGTGAACCTGGAGCAGGATAGTGTTGAGCCCGAAGGCGGCAAGCCCTAAGGCTCCCGGATTAGCCCACTGGGGCTCTTCTTTGGTTAGAACCTGTGCCACAGAAACCTCCATTCAGAAAATTTTTTGAAATTACAGTAAGGGGGTCGGGAGATTTCTCACTGCCCGGCCCCCTTTTGAGCACCCTATGCTGTCTTTCTACCGGCAACCAGCGTCGGTACCACGGAGGGATCGGCAAGGGTTGAGGTATCACCCAGGTCTTCGGTATTGCCGGCGGCGATCTTCACCAGGATACGGCGCATGATCTTGCCGCTGCGTGTCTTCGGCAGGGCATCGGCAAACTGGATGATGTCCGGCGTGGCGATGGGGCCGATCTGTTGGCGGACGTGGTTCTTGAGCTCCTTCTCAAGGTCGGGGCTGGGGGTATAGCCGGTCTTCAGGGTAACGTAGGCGTAAATACCCTGTCCCTTGATGGCATGCGGCATACCCACCACGGCGGCCTCGGCGACCTTGGGATGAGAAACGAGGCTGGACTCCACCTCGGCGGTGCCGATGCGGTGCCCGGAGACGTTGATGACGTCATCAATGCGCCCCATGAGCCAGTAGTAACCATCCGGGTCCAGACGGGCGCCGTCGCCGGTGTTGTAGTAGCCGGGGAACTTGCTGAAGTAGGTCTCTTTGAAGCGCTGCGGGTCGCCCCAGACGGTGCGCATCATGCCGACCCAAGGTCTCTTGATGCAGAGCCAGCCACCCTCGTCAAGACCCGCCTCGGTGCCATCAGCCCTGAGCACCACCGGCTCAACGCTGAAGAACGGTACTGTGGCTGAGCCAGGCTTGGTGGGGATGGCACCGGGTAGCGGTGAAATGAGGATGCCGCCGGTCTCTGTCTGCCACCAGGTGTCAACGACAGGGCATCTGCCCTTGCCGATAACCCGGTGGTACCAGATCCAGGCTTCGGGGTTGATGGGTTCACCCACGCTGCCCAGAAGCCGCAGGCTGGAAAGGTCATGCTTGTTGGGCCAGTCTTCACCCTCGCGCATCAGGGCGCGGATCACGGTCGGTGCGGTGTAGAAGACGTTGACGCGGAACTTCTCCACGATCTGCCAGAAGCGGTCGGGCTGGGGGTAGGTGGGCACGCTTTCAAACATCAGGCTGGTAGCACCGGCGGCGAAGGGCCCGTAGACGATGTAGCTGTGCCCGGTCACCCAGCCGACGTCCGCGGTGCACCAGTAGGTATCTTCATCCCTGATGTCAAAGATCCACTTCACGGTCTGCAGGACATGCAGGAGATAGCCCGCCTGGGTGTGCACCACGCCCTTGGGCTTGCCGGTGCTGCCGCTGGTATAGAGGACGAAGAGGGGGCTGTCGGCATCCATCGGCTCCGGTGCGCACTCGGCGGAAATGTCCTGGGCACTCATCAGTTCATGCCACCAGTGGTCCCTGCCCTGCACCATCGGGACATCAATCCCGAGC
>JAOAEN010000116.1 GCA_026416775.1 Dehalococcoidales bacterium | reverse complement strand
CCCTACTTCCGCGATGCGAACGCGGCGTTCTCCCGATTGAACTACGGCCCCGGAACTAAAACTGGACTACCCTTCAGACGTTGATGGGAGAATCCCGCCAAAACGGGAAGTTTTTAAAGGTATCTCTGTCTGCTCTTAATCCGCATTATATGTCAGCGGTCTTGCGGCGTCAAGCAGGGGTTTACGGCTAGAAGGTGCGAAACGGTTGTCCCCATTTGTCCCGAAGGCTGGCAGAAGCCCGGCGACCATGACTTTTACGGGACTTTTCCGTTATCCCAGAGTGATTTTCCCTGTGCCGTTTTTGCCCAAATAGGGGGCAATGCATCTCCCTGTAAAGCTCCCTTAATCCTGCCCGTCAAGTTACCGTGGTGCAGTGCGCTTTTTTACCCGCTCGTTTCCCGTGGGATACAGTACCTTAGAACCGTAAGCTTTGCTCAGGCTTTCAGAGTGGTGGTTCGCTTGGTCCTGGCGGGCGGTGAGCCGGGGACCCTGAATTTGCTGTTATCAATCGGCGGCAGGGCCTTTTCCCGAGGTCTCGGGAGCTGCGGTATCCATTCGTAGGGGAGGCGGTAAGCGCGATAGACCATGCTCATGCTGCGCCGCGGACGGGCGGCGGGTTGGCCCTCCGGAGGGCCCATCTGCTTACCGAAAAAGGGGCTGACATATTCCCAGACAAGCTCATGGTCCCGTGTCACCTCAAAGATACGCCCGCAGGCACCTTCGGTAATGAGGGTGTTTCCGTTCGGCAACCGCTGGGCGGAGCTGACGAAGCTGCTGTAAAACATAAACGAGTTCGCGGGAATTATCAGGCCCGCTTCCACGGGGGAATATTGCCAGACCACCTTGAGAGTTACCGGGTCAAACTCCAGCACTCGCGAATAATCCCTAAGGGCATTGTCCACCCCGGTGGGGGCGCCGGGGTTTGGTGCACCATAACCGGCCCGTCCGCCGTTATCAAAGACGAGGATGTTACCTTCCCCGGGTAGACCCCTCGGGATCATGTGGGCATGATGCTGGCCGATTATCTGCCCCAGCCCTCTTAAGGACTCGCTGGAAAAATAGTCCGGGCCGACCCGCCAGACAATCTGGCCCGTCTTTCTGCTGATAATCGCGATGATGTTTGTTGAACGTCCGTCCCAGATGATATTTTCCGGATGAAAACGTTCATCACCCTGGTCATACCATTTATTGGGGCCGAGGCGGGATATTGAATTCATGTGCATCCAGTCCCCGCATTCGCCACTGGCGAGCTTCATGCAGTGGGGATCACGCGCCATGGCATTCCTTGCCTCCTCGCTGAACCCCATCTCATCGAAGTGTTCGCTGCAGACCCATTCCCATACTAGCTCGCCTTCCCACGTGACCTCGATGATTGTATCGTCCAGCAGCAGTTTGTCGCTTATGCCTGGATTCTTGAGATTCCTGTGGGCCAGGATGAGTGTATTGCCCTTATCGACCAGCGGTTCCATGCCCGGCACGTAGTATCCCACCGGATTGCCTTCCCTCTGGTAATCATGGTGCTGTCGGGCCATCCACTCCGGCTCCCGGTCAGGGTCCCTGATGAGTTCATAGCGGTTGAACTTCCAGACGATATTTCCGTCCCAGTCGACCTGCACCAGGTCTTTCATGTCCTGGAAGCCATATCTCATGTCCCTGATGCCGGTACTCCCCATGATATGGCCGCCGGGGAGCATTTTGTTGGGGAACCCGTCCAGGCCCTGCCACATGTTCATCACATTACCGTTCATATCAATCAGGACGGCAGCCGCATCCGCACCGCCGTGCATCCTTGCCTGAAAGACGGTGTAGCCATTCCAGCATTTCTCAGGATCATAGATGGTTGTCCCCGTTGGGTATACGGTCGCAGCCATGATTGCACCTTCCTTTAGAATTAGACCTGGCGATACGGCAGGGCGCGATGGCGGCAGGAACGAGCACGTACCCTCCCGCATCCGTGTTTGGTATCAGAATTCTACCATACCTCGCAATTTGCAGGCCAGTGTGGAGGGGAAGACTGCTTCCCAGCCTTGGTGTTCTTCTCTGAAAAGTGCTACAATGGTCTAGCTTGATGCTAAGGAGGCTGATCGTTTATGGTAGGAATGGAAGACCTGAAGAATGTGGTGCGCGAGCCCAACGTCGTTGAGCTGAAGCCGTGGAAATCAATTCACGAAGAGATCAAGCACCCGATGGTTACCGGGCTGGGAAATGTTGAAATCCCCGAGTCTGTGCTCGCAATGGGTTTTGCCCGCATCACCGAGCCGGTTTGCATGGGGATGCCGACCCACAAGCACCCCTTTGACCAGTGGATCTACCTCATCGGCGATAGCGAGAACTTTGCCGAGCTTGATGCCGATATTGAGATGACGCTCGGTGGTAAGATCGTCAAGATCAATTATCCCTGCTACATCTTCATCCCCAAGGGCGTGATGCATTGCCCGCTGGACGTCAAGCGCGTCGGCAAGCCGTTTATCTTCATTGATGCCAGGGTCACCGAGGAAGCTTCGGTGCGTCCTGCCACCGTCAAGAAGCATGCCCCGATCAAATACATCGCCAAGAAGAAGGAATAATCATCGGGCCTAAGGTAATAAGTAGCTCCCCGTGAAGGGGGTGCCTTCTCTCCTGCGGGGGATGTGCTTGTCCTCTGCCGTGGGGCTTGCCGGGCTTTACGGGGAAGCGGGGAGGTGGTCTTCTCCCTCAAGTAGCTTGCGGACTTTCGGGAGCCAGTCGGTAATGGGGATATTCCGCCCGCATCTGCGGTTGCATTGTCCGCATTCGTTGCAGTCTCCGATACGGTGGTTTTCCTCGCGGTAGGAAGTGTGCGCTATCTCCGTATCCCCGTAGATGACGGCTTCGTTGTAGAGCTCGAAGACGCGGGGCACGTCAATCCCCTGCGGGCAGGGCATACAGCCGCGGCAGCCGGTACAGGGGATCGGTCTGAGTTTACGGTAGGCGTCCCGGATGCGGCTGATAAAGACCTCCTCAGCGATGGAGAGCCTTTCCGCATCCCGGCTTTCTGCGAGTGCAGTGTTTTCCTCGAGCTCCCGGAGCGTGCTCATGTCGCTCACCACGCTGGCGATTTCCGGCTGGCCCATCACCCAGCGCAGCGCCCATTGCGCCGGGGAGTGCTGCGGGGCTTCCTGCCAGATGCGGGCAACACTTTCGGGGATGTTGCGGGTGAGTCTGCCTCCGGCAAGAGGCCTGACGGCGATGACCGCAATGCCCCGTTCTGCGGCGTACTTGACCCCGACGGTGCCGGGACGCCCATCGGCATCCATGAAGCTATAGGAAAACTGGACAAGCCTCCAGTTACCGTAGCCATCGATATTTGCCTTCAGGGTCTGGTAGTCTCCGCGGAAGGCAAGGCCAAGCCCGCCGACGGCCCCTCTTGCCATGAGGGCTTCCGCCTGCTTGATGGTTTTGCCGGGTTCAGACAGTTCAGGGCGGTCCAGACCGGCAATGACGAGGTAGTCGACGTACGGTATGCCAAGGAGTGCAAGCTCGGTTTCCACGTATCGGGTGACGTCATCCGCCGTGTTGAGACGGTTTACCGGCAGGCTCATGCTTATCCTGACCCTATCCCGGTAACCCGAAAGAACGCCCCCGATGAGCCGGCTTAAGCGATGACGCCTGCGCTCGTCGGGGAAGAAGGTAAGGTGAAGGTAGTTAATACCACGCTCAATGGCGTAACAAAGCATCTCCCGGGCTTCGGCATCATCCGTCTGTGCCCGGTCTTCCCCGCGGGAGAAAAGACAGCCGGTGCCGAAGCCCAGGAGCGACACCTGCCAGTCAGTTTGCCCGAACTTCCGGTACCTGATGGTCTGGCTCCTAGCGTTCAGGACTAATCGGCTTCCGTCTCCACCCAGGGTGAGGCGTGCTCACCGCTCAGGCAGACGACGATGAAGCCGTATGGCTTGTCCACCCAGCGTGTGATGAGGGGCAGGTGCGGGAAGCCCGCCGGGCAGATGGCTACGGTGGGGGTATTGAAGACGTGTCTTTCCATCTCCTTGCCCATGCCGAGCTCAAGCTCCGCCCCGAGGTAGTTCAGGTTGTCCGGGTCAAGCCCGACGAAGCAGAGTATCTCCGCTTCGGGATGGTAATGGGACTCTCCGCCGCGGTGCCATTTGCCACAGCGGCTGTAAAAGCCCCAGGTGAAGTTGACCTCAAAGCCCTCCAGGTCTTTGCCGTAGAGCCAGACGATCTGGTCACCGTTGCCGGGACCGACGCCGAACTTTGCCGGACGCATCACGCCGTCCCTGCCGATCACCGAGGCATAGCCCATGCCGGAGCTATCGGAGCGCTGTTCCACGGTGGTGAGCATCCGCTTGATGAGGCGGTCGTATTTGTGCCCTTCTGACGGTTTCCTGGCGACCTTTGCCTCTTCTGCCCGGTACTCGGGCCCCAGACCGATGGTGTAATGGACGACCGGCTGCGCCAGGCTTTTCACGGTGACATGACCGTGCGGTGTACCCT
>JAOAEN010000115.1 GCA_026416775.1 Dehalococcoidales bacterium | reverse complement strand
CGGTATTACCGGTCTTGTCTGAAGGCCGATGCCGCATGCCGGTACAGCTTCAAGGGAAAATGGAAAAGTTGAGAACCGCCCTGTCAGGCTTGGGATGGCCGCGCCTGAGCCGGCGGGAGAGCGGTTATCTCATCTTCTACACGCTGGCAGTGTTGGGGGCTCTGGTCATCTTGCACGAATCGGCACATATCTTCACCGCAATGGCGCTGGGTGTCCCGTTCCACGAGCTCAAGATCGGCTTTTTCGGCATCAACCCGTTCGTCAGGCTACCCGCATGGTTTACCGGCAGCCGTCAGATAATCGTCCACCTTGCGGGCGGCACTGTCAGCGGGGCAGTCTTCCTGCTTCTCTATCTCCTTCTGTGGATGCCGAGGTACCGTCGCCGTCCCAGCCTCTTTACCTGGTTACTGGGGGCAGTTAGCTTCATGTTTTCCGCGATGCAGTTTGCCACGGGTTTCCTTGAAGGGTGCTACCATGCTGCTTACGTCCTCGGCTCAAGGATCCTTCTTTCACCTACAGATATCCTTACCCTGGGCTGGGCAGTGGCAGCGGTCTTCTTCCACTCTTCGCTCTGCCCGCTGAAGAGGATGAAAGACTATAGAGCCACCTGAACGAGAAGCCCCCGCCCCCGTCACAATCGACAGATCAGTACACACTGCCAGTTGTGATGTCGGGTAACTCGATATGCATCAGGTATTCCGCAGCAAGCTCCCTGAGTTATCCCCGGGTAACCCAGGGCAAGTGAGATGATATCTTAATGTAACGCGTTACATGTAACCGGGTTACATTTGACCGTTACTCGTGCAAATGTAACCGCATGTTACATTCGGCGTATGTAACCGTTCTGTGGGGTCCACGTGTAACCATATAGGTGACGGCTTCCCCCAGGGCTTCGACTAGTGACTTATGGCATTCCTCAGCTGGGTGTAATAATCGGGGAAAATAACTGAGGGTAAAGACAACGCCTAAAGTCAAAGTTTCCTTTGCGTAGGAGGTACTGGAGGCGCTGATAAGGCAGCCCAGGAGTGCTGTGGTAGCCGCACTGCCTTCATTGCCCGGGCGGTACGCTAGTATCTGGAAAGAAAACAGTGTGTTGGACTGGCATGAGCTGGCCGGTCTTGACAGTGGTCTTCGACCGTAGGGAAAATATGTAACATGAGTGGAACAGTCTATTGAGAGGGGAAAATATGAGCGTCAGGGAAAGTAAGGCTAACAGGCACGACTATAAAAAGGAAGACCTCTTGCTTTGGCACAATGATTTTGAAGCTGAATCCGGAAAGACTAGCTTTGGGCCAAAGTCTCCTGCGTGCAAAGCAGGCGTTCTCCCAATTGAACTACGGCCCCGCGGTATTCAGAATCTATTTTAGCACAGTTTTCTAGCGCTGGATCTGCTTTATCCTGTAGCACATGGTGCCCGCCGGGGCGGTGATCTGTACGGTCTCTCCTTCACACCGTCCGATAAGTGCCTTGCCGAGGGGTGAGGCGAAGGATATTTTCCCCCTTAGCGGGTTTGCTTCCCGCGGGTCAACGACGGTGTAGCAGAATTCTTCCCCGGTGGCGGTGTCAATGATGATGACGGTATCGCCGATGCCCGTTTTCTGGGCGGGGTCTTTCTTCCCCTCAATAATTGTTGCTGCCTTGAGGATCTCCTCAAGCTCTTTGATCCTGCCCTCGACGTAGCCGCGCTCTTCTCTGGCTGCGGCAAGCGGGGCATTTTCGCGGAAGTCCTTATCTGCCGCCGCGCGCTGTATCTCCACGACCAGTTCCTGGCTTCTCTTCTTCAGTCTCTCCAGCTCGGCGGTGAGCTCTTCGTACCTCTGGCGGGAAAGGAGCACGGGCTCGCGCGGTTTCTGCTGGGTTTGCGGGGAGGCTGGCCTGCTCCTGCGGTTTTTTGCTTTGAGGTGGGGTGACAGGTTTGTCTGGCTCCATCCCGCTTTCTTGGCATACGTAAAGAATGTGCGCAGGATTTCAAACTTTTTTTCGTAGTCGGTGTCGGAGGTGCTGAGCTGGTCGGCATAACTTGAAACATGCGGTGGGGCAAGCTGGGAAAAAGGTCTTTCCCATCCGTACCAGCGGGCGAACTTGAATACCTCCGGCTGGCTTTTCTCCCTTTCCCCGGTGGGGAGACTGGCCAGGAATTTCGTTACTGCTTCTCCCAGGCTGGGTGTGCGATTCTCTCCTACCATCTCGGATCAGCCTTTTCCATTCTAAGGTGTTTTTGCCCCGAAGGTCAATCGGGTAACACACCTTGAGGGATTTTTTTTGTAAGCATCGCGATGACCATGTGTCGCGCCAGCCTCATCACGATCCGGCGGTGCCAGTCAAAGGAGAGGTCTTCGTCGGCAAGCATTGTCCGGTCGATGCCCCTTTCTTTTACCACCCTGAAAATGTCGTCAATCTTGCCAGGCTTGAGGCGTTCGAACAGCCTGCGGAGGAGGTAACTTACGCGCAGTTCCTGCCCCAGTTTCTGCTGCCACAACCGCTCGTACCGTGCAAGCCTCCGCGGCGAAAGGTCATTTTCGGTGAGGGCTTCATGGAGCACCTCTGCGGCGAAGTCCGCGCCGATGAGCCCGTAGTAGATGCCTCCCCCGGAAAGCGGTTTTACCTGCCCGGCGGCATCGCCTACCACGATGAGCCTGTGACCGGAGGTGCGTCGCAGCGGCTTCAGGGGGATACCCCCGCAGCCGATTGGCGCCTCGGACGGATGTATCCTGCCCTGGTGGGCAAGCCGGGAAAGCCATGCCCTGAGGCGTGGGATGGGGTTGTCCCGGGAGATGAGCCCCACCCTTGCCATAGGGGGATGCACCGGCACAATCCAGCCGAAAAACCCGGGGGCGATATCCCCGAAGTGCACCTCAACCTCCTCGCACCCCGGCGCTACGACCTCTGCCTGCGCACCGATGGCAAAATCGCGGAATTCCCCGATGCCGTTCCTCTTCAAGAAACCGGGGTTGAAGCCGCAGGCGATGACCACCGCTCTGGTGCGGATGGGGCGCATTTCCCCACCGGTGGTGATCGTGGCAAAGTCTTTTCCCGTCGTAATCCGGGGTACCGTTGTGTTGAAGAGGTATTCTGCCCCGGCTTCCTGTGCCCGGCGCGCCAGTACGGTGTCGAATAAAGAACGGTCAAGTATATATGCCTGGGTCTTCTTCCGCTTGAGGTAGAGGCTTGCGCCGGCAGGTGAAAAGACCCTTGCCGAGCTTACCTTCCTGATGGTGCAGTTTTCGTCAATCCCGAAGGTGAGGGCGCATTCTTCTCCGATGATCCCGGTGCAGGCGCTTTTTAGCCCGGTACGGGGCTTTTTTTCCAGCACGATTACCCTGTGCCCTTCACGGGCAAGGCGCAGGGCAAGGTGGCTGCCCACCGGTCCGGCACCGATGACCGCGACGTCGATCATTGCTTTGGAAATAATCGAATTCGTGGGGTAGTCCAGTCCTAATATAGCCCTGGGGGCGAGCTTCCCGCAAGCGCCGAGAGAGGAGTCATGAGAGGCGTATTGAGCGCAAGCGGGTAAAGACGGATGGTCAATGTTTTTTCGCAATCGTGACTGATGCTATAATAAAAGCGTAAACCCCGGGGGTATATTTTGATGCTGGCAGCACTAGGCACGGTGGTGGTCACCTCGCTTTCCGGCGTGATGATGCCGGGACCAATGTTTGCCGTGACCCTTGCCAAGAGCCTGAAGTCGCCCTGGGCGGGGGTAATGGTCTCACTGGGGCATGCCGTCGTTGAGGTGCCCATTATCCTGCTCGTTTACTTCGGGCTGGCAAATTTCTTCCAGCATGAGATTGTCAGACTTGTGCTCAGCGTGCTGGGCGGGGGCATGATCATCTGGATGGGGATTGACCTTTTCCGTGCCCGGCGGAGGCTTGCCCGCGAGGGCAGGGATACTTCCTATAACGCCTTTGTTGCGGGTATCCTCATGAGCGGGCTCAACCCGTTTTTCCTGGTGTGGTGGGTGACGGTCGGCAGCCTGCTCCTCATGAATTTCCTCGGTGCGGTGGGTGTATGGGGGCTTCCGCTTTTCATCATCGTCCACTGGCTCTGCGACCTGGTGTGGCTTTCCATTGTCTCGGTGACGATCTACAAGACCCATTCCTTCTGGGGTGAGCGCGTACAGGAGGGTGTCTTCATCGTGCTGAGCCTGGCACTCCTTTACTTCGGTGCACAGTTCATCGTGAGGGGGCTCAGCGGTTACCTTGAGGCGGGGCTTACCAGCGCCATCATCATCGTCGGGCTTGCCCTTGTCTGGCTTTTCCGGGAGGCGGGGTTTACGCGCGTCAAACTGGCCGCCGGGCAGGCTAGGAGGCCCCGGGATTAAGCGTTCTTTGCCGTTCTCTCACTGCAGGTGAGCTGGCATGTCTCACACCTGCCATCGCAGGGCTCAACGTGGATGGTCACATCCGTGCCCCTGAGGCGTCCTTTCATGTCCTGTTCCAGATGGTCGCACATGGCATGGGCTTCCTCAAGGCCTGTCTCTTATACACATCT
>JAOAEN010000114.1 GCA_026416775.1 Dehalococcoidales bacterium | reverse complement strand
AGATGTGTATAAGAGACAGCCCCCAGCCGCCGCAGGATCTCCACCGCTGCCACCAGTCCCGAGGCGGATGCCTGCACCAGTCCGCGGCTTACCCCGGCACCGTCGCCAACGGCAAACATGTTCTTCACTTCCGTCTCAAGGCATGAAGTGAGCAGCGGGCGGAACGAGTAGAACTTCACCTCTATCCCGTAAAGCAACGTATCCGGCGCCCCGACACCGGGTGCCATCCTGTCCATTGCCCGGAGCATCTCGGTTATGCCGGTAAGATGGCGGTAAGGCAGGGCGAAACTCACGTCTCCCGGCGTGGCGCTTTTCAGTGTCGGCGACACCCTCCCGGAGGCGATGCGCTCATCCGTAGAGCGTCTGCCCTGAAGAAGGTCGCCAAAACGCTGCAGTAGCACCCCTCCCCCGAGGAGGTTTGCCAGCTTGGCAACATATTTCCCGTAGGCGATCGGCTCGCGGAAAGGATAGGTGAAGTTGGTGCTCACGAGA
Organism: Dehalococcoidales bacterium; assembly: GCA_026416775.1. Taxonomy (GTDB): domain Bacteria; phylum Chloroflexota; class Dehalococcoidia; order Dehalococcoidales; family RBG-16-60-22; genus JAOAEN01. Next base: position 4,082 of record JAOAEN010000114.1, on the reverse strand, counting down.
ATGGCGAAATTGGTATTTGGGGTCTTGCGCCCGGCATAGCTATGCCCGTTGACGGTTACCACCGGGTCGGCACCGCCGGTCGTTTCGGTAATGACCTCACCTGCCGGGCACATGCAGAAGGTGCGGATGCGGTCACGGAAGCTCGGCGAGATGTATTCCAGTTTGACCTCGTAAAGAGCATCGGTGATATCTTTCATCACCTCAAAAGGCACTTCCACCCTCACCCCGACGTCAATCGGGTTATGCCGGATGGTCAGCTTGAGACGCTGCGCTTCTCTGGAGAACCAGTCCGCCCCCTCCCTGCCCGGGGCTAGGATGAGATAGCGGCAGTAGATGCGCTCTCCATCCTCCATCTCCACTCCGCTCACTCCCCCATCCTCCACCAGTATCCGCGAGACCATGCAACGCAACCTGATCTCCAGACGCAGCCTGAGATAGTCCCGCATTGCGGTGAGGACGGCGTAGCAGTTCTCCGTGCCCATATGGCGCACCGGTGACGGGATAAGCCTCAGCCCGGCGGCGGTGGCACGCTGAGCGATGGCTACCGCCTCGTCACCCGCTCCGAAGAGCTTGCCCGCCGCCCCGAACCTGAGATACAGCTCATCAACATACCCGATAAGCCGCGAGGCATGCCCTCTGCCGAGGTACTCTTCAAGGTAGCCCCCCACCTCCGCGGAAAAGACGAGCTTGCCGTCGCTGAAAGCCCCCGCCCCGCCCAGCCCGCAAACGATGTTGCACGGCTGGCAGCCCGTACAGGCACGGCTTCCACCGCGCACCGGGCAGTTACGCTCGCCGATATCGCGCCCCTTCTCAATGAGGAGGACGCTCAGCCCCTCAACCTGAACAAGCTCAAGGGCGGCAAAGATGCCGGCCGGCCCCCCGCCAACAATGATGACATCATACTTTTTCATGCCAACCCCAGGACATAAGAAGAAGCCGAAAAGTCCCGGAATACAGCCAGCTGACTCCTCTTCGGCTCCGCCCCCATTATAGGCTCGGCCAGATACACCGTCAAGGAACGTACAGACTGCAGCAGCCGAGACTAAAAGCCCTGGCGGAGAGACAGCTAATGGTCGGGTCCCCGTTACATTCGGTGGGTCCGCACCCCTCCCTCCTTCTCCGGCCATAAAGAGCCATTGACTTATCCTCATGCCTCTGGCTAAAGTGGGGATGAAGGTACAGGCGCCGGAAGCCAGGAGAAACAGCCGGACATTTGACATTTTGCCAAATGGCAAACTACAATAAATAAAGAATGAAAACCGGAGAAAAAGCAGGGAAAAATGAGATATTCCAACCCTGAACTTGGCAAGATCATCAAGCAGCACCGTCTTGCTATCCCGATGACCCTGCAGGAGCTGGCAACGGTTTCCGGGGTGAGTGCGTCCCACCTCGGGCGGATTGAGCGAAACGAGCGTTACCCCTCGGCGAGGATACTGCGCCGTATCGCCAGGCCCCTCGGTTTCAGCGAAGATGAGCTTTTCACCCTGGCCGGTTTCCTTTCCCCGCAATCAGGCGGCGTCGCCGAAGGACAGGCACATTACAACAACGGCCGCCGGCTCGACCCGTATGTTGCCCGTATCCTGGCAGAAGAGCCACCCGAAATCCAGCGGGCGGTAATCGGTATCATCAGCCTCCTGAAGAGCATTTCCAAAACCATGATGACCGCGGACGACAGGCCCCAGCAGGCAAAGTAATGGGAAAAGAGTCACCCCCGCGGTAAGGGAAAAGACGGGTGCCTCCTGTTGCGCAGCTGCCCAAAAAGTGCTAGATTTTTAACGAATCAACCAGGGGGAAAGCCAGCAGAGCAAGATGGCACTTCAGGGAAACGCATCTCCGGGGGAAAACAGGGAAGCAGAGTGGCTGAGATTTATTGACACCCTTGCCCACGAGCTCAAAACGCCTTTGACCTCAATCATCGCTGCCGCTGGGCTCCTCGCCGAAGAGCTTGAGAGCGGCGGTGACGAGTCCCAGAAGAAGCTGATCCGCACGATTATCCACAATTCCACCACCCTTGAGACCAGACTTGCCGAACTCCTTGACATCGTCAAGACAAGAAGCGGCAAACTGCAGCTCCAGTTTGAACCGGTGGATATCAGGTCGCTGATACTGGGGAGCTGTGAACAGGTCAGCCCGATGATCCGCAGCAAGCGCCAGTCCCTGCGGACGGAGCTATCCGCCTCCCTTCCCATCATCCGCGGGGACGGGCTGAGACTGGAGCAGGTGATGCTTAACCTGCTCACCAATGCCACAAAGTTCACCCCCGAGGGGGGGACCATCACGGTGCGTGCCCACCCGCAGGTGGATACCGTGGTCGTCTCCGTGCAGGACAACGGCGTCGGGATTGCAAAAGAAGAACAGTCAAGGCTTTTCAAGCCCTACAGCCGTATTGATGCCGACAGACAGCGCCAGCCGGGGCTGGGACTGGGGCTTGCCCTTGCCAAGCAGGTGGTGGAAATGCACGGCGGCAGGATCTGGGTGGAAAGCGAACCCGGCAAGGGTAGCACGTTCTCCTTCGCCCTGCCTAGAAACCCAGTAAGATAGCCATCTTTATCCCGAAGGAGAGGACATGAAGGTTCTCGTGATTGAGGACGATCCGGGGATAATCGAGGTTGTTTCCCTCTGCTTCCAGATGCGCTGGAGCGGGGCCAAAGTCGTTTCCGCCGCCAACGGGCATGATGGCATAGGCCTTGTTGAGACGGAGAACCCCGATGTTGTCATCCTCGACATCGGGCTGCCGGACATGGACGGCTACCAGGTCCTGAAGGAAATACGCCGGTTTTCCGATGTCCCCGTGCTCATGCTGACCGTCCGCGGCGAGGATACCGATATTGCCAAGGGCCTGGAGCTCGGCGCGGATGACTACATCACCAAGCCCTTCAGCCATATTGAGCTTATTGCCCGCGTGCAGGCTGTCCTGCGCCGTACCCAGGGCCTCACCGTGACTGATGAGGAGCGCCCCTTCGTCAGCGGCAAGCTGATGGTGGACTTCAGCCGCAATGAAGTCACCGTGGACGGGCGCCCCGTCAAGCTGACCTCGACGGAAAGGAAATTGCTCTACCACCTTATCCGGAACGAGGGACGCATTCTTTCCCATGAAAGCCTGCTTGCCAAGGTGTGGGGAGATAACTATGTTGATGCCCGTGACTTGCTGCGGGTGCACATCCAGCACCTGCGCCAGAAGCTGGGAGACAATGCCGAGTCCCCGAGCATCATTGTTACGGAACACGGCATCGGCTACAAGTTCGTGCGTCCGGGCGGCTAAAGCCAGCCGATGGGAAGATGTCTGCCGGCGGTCACCGCATTTGCCCCCGCCTGCTTCTGCCTTTATGATAAATTTATATTTCTTTACAAAAACTTTATCAATCATTAGGTGAACTTTTCGGGGTATCTTTATGGCGCTGTGGTAAATTGGATTAGATTGTTGTGATGAGGTGTGGAGTTGGAAAAGACCAGGGTATTACTTTCCGATCCCCAGGTGCTCTTCCGCGAGGGGATTCACTTCGTCCTTTCCGGCGAGGAAGATATTGAGGTCGCCGGGGAGACCACGGATAACGAAGAGGCTTTTGCCCTGATTGATGCCAATCCGCCGCATATCGTCCTGCTCAGCCTTGAGGACAAGAAGACAGGCGGGCTGGAAATTGCCCGGCGCATCAGGCGCACCCAGCCTTCGGTCGCCATCATTCTTACCCTGTCCCAGAAGGACGAGGAGAGCATCTTCCGGGCAATGAAAAGCGGCGTCAGCGCCTGTCTCACCCGCGACAGCAGCCCCGAAGAGCTTGTTGAAGTCATCCGTGCGGTGCTGGGGGGCGAACTGCCCGTCATCGAAGAGCTGACCGCTCCAAAGATGGCGGCAACAGTGCTTGAAGAGTTCCGCAACCTGGAAGCCATGGGCAGGCAGATGGAAAACGTCTTCTGTCCCCTCAGCCCGAGGGAGTCTCAGATACTGAGCGGGCTTGCCGCGGGAGAAAGCCTGTCCCAGGTCGCCGGTAAGATCGGGACCGATGAAAATTCCCTGCGCAGGCACCTAAAGAATGTCCTACACAAGCTTACCACCAACGACCAGGCACAGGCGATAGTTGAAG
>JAOAEN010000113.1 GCA_026416775.1 Dehalococcoidales bacterium | reverse complement strand
TCTATGAGCTTGGTATTAACTTTGCGCAGGCAGCCCTCGGCACCGAGCTTGAGGTGCCCACCCTCTACGGGGTGAACCGGCTGAAGATCCCGGCGGGCACGCAGACGGGGCATGTCTTCCGTCTGAAGGGGAAGGGCATCCCGCATCTGAACGGCTCCGGACGCGGGGACCAACTGGTGAATGTTCGGGTGGTTGTCCCCCAGACGCTGACGCGTAGACAGCGCGACCTTCTCGAGGAGCTCGCAAGGACGTTTGATGGCGGAGCCGGGGAAGCCGGTAGCTAGGTCTTTGCCCTGTTCTGGCGGTTGCGGAAGAGCGAGAAGAGCCGCCACCTGCGCCCGGCAAGCTCGTGTTTGGCGTTGCCCCCCATGAGCTGCTGGGCGGCAATCTTCGGGTCCAGGTTTTCGTAGAGCACCTGGTAGATTTTTTCCGTGATCGGCATCTCCAGCCCGAGCTGCTGGGCAAGGTTATGGGCAACTAGGGTGGTGTTCACTCCCTCTGCCACCTGGCGCATTGACTTCAGGATCTCGGCAAGCGTTTTCCCCCTGGCAAGCTCAACGCCGACATAATGGTTACGGCTTAACGGGCTGGCGCAGGTGGCGATGACATCGCCAAGCCCGGCAAGCCCGGAAAATGTGAGGGGGTTTGCCCCCAGTGCCATACCGAGCGCGGTTATCTCGGTAAGCCCGCGGGTCATGAAGGCGGCTTTGGCATTATCACCGTAGCCCAGACCGTCAGCAATACCTGCCCCGAGCGCCAGGATATTCTTGAGTGCCCCCCCGAGTTCCACCCCGATGACATCGGTATTGGTGAAGATGCAGAAGTTGGGGCAGGTAAGGATTTTCTGGGCTTTCCTCGCGGTCTCTTTGCTTTCGGAAGCGACGACGCCGGCGGCAGGGCGGCCGTGGATGATCTCATGGGAGAGCTGGGGACCGGAAAGTACGCAGATGTTGCCCGTAAACCTGGGGTTGATCTCCTCGGCGATTACCTGGGACATGCGCTTGTTGGAGCCGAGTTCCAGCCCCTTGGAGGCGCTGATGATAACGGTTGTTTTTGTCAGGTGGGCGGCTACCCGCGAGATGTTCTGCCGCATGGTTGCCGAGGGGACAGCCATGATCACCGCTTCTGCCTCGTGGAGGGCTTCATCAACAAGGTGGGTGATCCGGATTTCCCGGGGGAGGGGGATATCGGGAAAGCGGTCGCTACCATGGGTGCGCAGGTGTCTAGCCTCCCTCAGGGTACGTGCCCAGAGCCTCACCTCGCATCCTTTTCTGGCAAGCAGCACCGAGAGGGTAGTCCCCCAGCTTGTCGTGCCGATGACCGCAACTTTATGCATATCTTAAAGCTGGATAAGCCTCATTCGCCGTTATTTGGGCTGGCTGTGGGAAGGAATTGACCCGCCTTTACCTTCTTCCCCGATGCGGCGTTCGGTCCCGTTGAAGAGACGCACGATGTTATCGTGATGTCTGGCATAGATGAAGATCGCCCCGGCCATGCCGAAGACCACGTATTCAAACGGGGGATACGGTCCCAGGAAATTGATCCGCAGAATGAAGAAAGCCATCATCATGATGAAGGCACTTACCGCCCCGATGATGGAACCGAGTGACATGTACCGCGTCCGGAAGCCGATACTGAGCACCAGGATTCCGCCGAGTACCCCTGCCGGCCAGTAGAGGGCAAGCAGCGTCCCCATGAAGGTGGCAACGCCCCTTCCGCCGCGGAACCTCAGGAAGACCGACCAATTGTGTCCGCAGATTGCCGCCGCTGCGGCAAGCACCTTGGCAAGCTCGCGCCATGGCAATGCCCCGATGGCGGTCGCGTAGCCGGCACCGAGGATGGCATCGGCAATCGTCACGGCAAATGCCCCTTTGGCAATATCACAGATGAGGGCAAGGGCGGCGGCTTTTTTCCCCGCGGTGCGCAGGACATTGGTCATGCCGGTTTTCCCGCTGCCCACTTCAAGCGGGTTCCTGTTGGCGAGCCTCTTGCTGATGATGACGCCAAAAGGTATGGCACCGAGAAGGTAACCGATGATGACGGCAGAAGTAACCAGAAAGATGGTCATGACTCACCCCTTGTCCTGAAAATCAGGCGCAGTGGCGTGCCGAAAAATCCGAAGGCCTGACGGAGCTGGTTCTCCAGGTAACGCCGGTAGGAAAAGTGCACGAGCCCGGTATTATTGGTGAAAAAGACGAAGGTCGGAGGGTTGATGTCCGCCTGGGTGGCGTAGTAGATCCTGAGTTCCTGCTTGCCCTTCTTGGGGCGGGGATGTGCGGCAACTGCCTGCTGGATGATACTGTTGACCGTTGAAGTCTGTACCCTTTTCATCCTTTCCTGATAGACCGAACTTACCACCGGCATGATGCCGTCAACACCCTGCCCGGTTTTTGCCGAAGTATACAATATCGGGGCGTAAGAGGCAAACTTGAAATGGTTACGGACAACCTCGTCCCACCGGGAAACGTCCCTGTCCTGGATGAGGTCCCATTTATTGACGATGATGACCATCCCTTTACCCGCCCTGTGGATGTAGCCGGCAATATGCGTGTCCTGGGTGGCGATCTCGGTGGCATCAAGGACAAGAAGCGCAACGTCCGCCCGGTCAATTGCTTCCAGGCTCCGGATGACGCTGTATTTTTCGATTCCCGCCTCAACCCTGCCACGGCGCCGGATACCGGCTGTATCAATAAGTAGCACAGGCTGGCCGTTAAAGTCAATCAGGGTGTCAATCGCATCCCGCGTGGTGCCTGGTGTCTCATCAACAATTGAGCGCATATCACCGACCATGGCGTTGAGGAGCATTGATTTCCCCACGTTGGGGCGCCCGACGATAGCGACCTTGATGGCAGGGGCCGGTGCGGTCCCGGCGGGCGATTGCGGAAGGAGTGCTACCACCCTGTCCAGCAGCTCGCCGATATTGCGCCCGTGATAGGCACTGATGGTGACCGGGTCTCCCAGTCCCAGTTCGTAGAACTCGGGGGCATTCATCTCCAAGCGGGCATTGTCCGCCTTATTGACGGCAAGGATGACCGGTTTGCCCGCCCGCCGCAGCATCTCCGCCACGTCGTGGTCAGCCGCCGTGACTCCTCCGGTTATATCTGCCAGCATGATGATGACATCGGCTTCCCTGATGGCATGTTCAATCTGGGCCTTTACCTGACGCTGGATGCTGGACTCTGGTTTTATTTCCAGGCCACCGGTGTCCACGAGCTTGAACTCGGTGCCTTTCCAGGAAACGTGTGCCTCGTTACGGTCTCGGGTGGTGCCGGGGATGTCTTCGGTGATGGCGATCCTTCTGCCGGCAATCCGGTTGAACAGGGTGGATTTACCGGTATTGGGTCTCCCCACAATGACGACGACGGGTAAACTCATGGGAGCATCTGCTGGCTGCTGTTTTTGTGTGTATTCTGTCCTGTTATCGGGAAGAAAGATGCCGCACTTTTCCTATGGTGTCTTTTCCCCGCCCAGCATCTCCAGGAGCAGGGCTTTGAGGAGATGCATCTTGTTTTCTGATTGCTCAAAGACCACGGATCTCGGTCCGTCGATGACCTCATCGGTCACTTCTTCACCGCGGTGGGCGGGGAGGTTATGCATGAAGATGGCATCCGCCCGGGCAAGGGAGAAGAGCCGGCCGTTGACCTGATAGGCAGCAAAGTCCCGGCGGCGTTTTGCCGCTTCGGCTTCCTGCCCCATGCTTGTCCAGACGTCTGTGTAGACAATATCGGCACCGCGCACCGCCTCGTGCGGGTCCTCCGTGAAGATGACCGAGCCACCGTTTGCCCTGGCGTAGCTTGTGGCAAGGTCCTTGAACTCATTCTTCACAGCATAGCCGGGGGGTGAGGCGATACGGAAATGCATCCCGCTAAGCGCCGCCGCCAGCATGAGGCTGGTGGAGACGTTATTGCCATCCCCGACAAAGGTGATTACCAGCCCCTCGAGTTTTCCTTTCTTTTCGTAAACGGTCATGAGGTCGGAGAGCGCCTGGCAGGGATGTTCCGCATCGGAAAGGGCATTGATTACCGGCACGCGTGAATGCCGGGCGAACTCCTCAAGTGTGCGGTGGGAGAACGTGCGGATGGTGATGATATCAACGTAACTGCTCAGCACACGTGCCACATCCGCCACCGCCTCGCGCTGCCCCAGCCCCACCTCCGCCGGGGAAAGGTAAATACACTGTCCCCCGAGTTGGCGCATGGCAACTTCAAAGCTGACGCGCGTCCGGAGCGATGGCTTTTCAAAAAGAAGTGCCAGTGTCTTTTCCCCGAGCTGGGAAGTCCAGCCTCCATTTTTCAGGGCGATAGCCCCGGTGATAAGCCGCCTGATATCGGCGGCATGAAGGTCCGAGATGGAAAGCAGGTCTCTACCTTTCAAGATTGCCTCCTGTATGACATCAGTATAGCATGATACCACGAAATTTGCATTATCGGGTAGGGGGCTTTGCCTCTTCTGATCATCTTACCCTCTCGCTCAGCTTGAGTCTCCCGTTCCCCCAGATGAGCCGGTATGAGAGACGACGAAGAGGGTGAACATAAAGGGCAAGAGGGCGACGGAGTTTCTCCAAAACTGAAATCTATCGCTGTTAGGGAGTAAAAAGGAGATTATCCTCCCTTAAATTTCATTTTCCCCTCCCACATAACCGAATGTATCAATACTGTGGATGCCTCCGTGTTAGGGGAATAAGCAT
>JAOAEN010000112.1 GCA_026416775.1 Dehalococcoidales bacterium | reverse complement strand
AAGCGGTACTATGCCGAGATCATGATGCCCTTCCGCGCGCAGATACAGAAACACCTGGAAAGGCTCAGGAGCTACAGAATTGCCATGATTGCCCCGAGCCACGGGCCGGTGCATGACAGGCCCGATTTCATCATAGATGCCTACCGCGACTGGGTATCCGATACCCCGAAGAACATCGCCGTGGTTGCCTATATTTCCATGCACGGCATCACGCGGCGGATGGTCAGCCACCTTGTTGAAGAGCTCGCGCGACGGGGGGTGACCGTAAAGCAGTTTGACCTTGCGGCAAGCGATATCGGTAAGCTTGCTATGGCGCTGGTGGACTGCGCCACCATCGTTATCGGCACGCCGACGGTGCTTACCGGAGTGCACCCGGTGGTGGCTTATGCGGCAGTCCTTGCCAATGCCCTCAGGCCCAAGGCGAAGTTCGCTGCGGTTATCGGCTCCTACGGGTGGGGGGGCAGGGCGATCGAACAGCTCACCGGGCTGCTTTCCAACCTCAAACTTGAAGTGCTTTCGCCGGTGTACTGCCAGGGCGCCCCGAAGGATACCGACCTGCAGGCGCTGGCAAGCCTTGCAGCAACGATTGCGCAGAAGCACCGTGAAAACGGGTTTTCATAAAATTTTGTTGAAAGGGGGAGGAAAAATGCTCAGGCTGGGGACAAAATCAAAGCTCAAGCCCGGGGAGGTGGTGAAGAGGGCGGTGAAATTCTTCGGGCCAGGGGGTTACGGTCTTAAGGTGGTGGAGGAAAACGAGTGCTGTGTCGCCTTTGAGGGAGGCGGGGGCGGGGTGCGCGTCTCGGCAGCGGCGGAGGGGAAGGGCAGCAACGTTGACCTTGAGTCCGTGGAATGGGACTACCAGGCAAAGGAGTTCATCCGCAGTATCAGCTAGGCAGGAAACGGGAAAGGAGCACAGTCATGGCATACACGGCAAAAGACTACTCTAAACTCATCGGCATGGAGGGCTTCAGCCCCACATTGCTCAATAACCATTTCACCCTCTACCAGGGCTATGTTAACAATACCAATAAGCTTACCGAGTCCCTCGCGGCAATGCTCAAGGAGGGGAAGACTGCCAGCCCCGAGTATGCCGAGCTGAAGCGGCGTTTCGGCTGGGAATTCAACGGCATGCGGCTCCACGAGCTTTACTTTGAGAACCTCGGCGGTAAGGGCACCCTTGCGAGGTCGGGAGTGCTGGCAAGGATGCTTGCCACCTCATTCGGCAGCTACGAGGCCTGGGAGCAGGACTTCCGCGCCACGGGGATGATGCGGGGCATCGGCTGGGTGGTGCTCTACCGGGATGTCGGCGCCGGGAACCTCTTCAACGCCTGGATTAACGAGCACGATGTGGGGCACTTGAGCACCTGCACCCCCGTTCTGGTGATGGACGTCTTTGAGCATGCCTATATGGTGGACTCCGGGCTCAAAAAGGCAGACTATATCGCCGCGTTTTTCAAGAACATCAACTGGGAAGCCGCCGAGGCGAGGGTGAAGTAGCCCTATTCCAGAAGCTCCATGATGTGCATCACGCGGGTGTTGCTGCCCTGAAGGGCAAGGCTATCGGCAAGTTGGACCTGGCAGCCGGGGCAGCCCGTGACGACGATATCGGCGCCGGTGGCAGTGATGGCGGCGACCTTCTTCGCCGCGATTTTCCGGGACAGCTCGTAGAAGTGGATGCTGAAGGTACCGGCCATGCCGCAGCACCGGTCGGCTTCGGGCATTTCCACGTATTTGATATCCTTGAGCGCCTTCAGTATCCGGCGCGGTTGTTCCTTGACACCGAGGTAGCGCCCGAGGTGACACGGCTCATGCCAGGTAACGGTTTTCCCGTGGAATTCGGGGGAAGCCCGGAAGGCTTCGGGCGGAAGCTTCATAATATCGACCAGAAACTCGGTGATGTCCCTGATCTTCATGGCAAAGGAGCGGTAGCTTTCTTCTCTTTCCTTCGTATCGGCAAGAAAACGCGGGTAGTCCTTCATTGCCGAAGCGCAGGTGGCGCAGTCGGTGATGACGTAATCAAGCCCTTCAAAAGCCCGTGCGTTCGCATCGGCAAGCCGTCTTCCCGTGGCAAGGTCACCTGCCCCGAGGAAGACCGGCGCCCCGCAGCAGCCCTGGGATTCAGGCAAGATGACGGTAACGCCCTGCCGGTTGAGAAACGAGATGATCTTCTTCCCCAGCCCGGGGAAGACGAAGTCCGTCATGCAGCCGGAAAAGTAGCCGACGGTATACCTTACGGGAACGCCCTGCGGGGGCGGGCTGACTTCGGGAACGCTTTCCCGCAGGAACTCTGGCGCGACCTGAGGGATATGCCGGCCCTTTCCCAGAGCGGTGAGGAAAAAGGGAAGGTGCCGTAGCGTGCCGGAAGCGCGGGGAAAAAGCAGCCTCTCAAGCCATGAAAAAAGCCGCACCGTCCTGCCGAAGAGCCGCCGCCGCGGCAGCAGCCAGCGGAAGATGAAGCTGTAGGGGAAGGAAAGCCCTTTTTTTGCCACCTTATCGGCGCGGGCGGCGGTGATGACCGCCGGCACCTCGGTCTGCGCCGGGCAGTTCTGGGCGCAGGTGCGGCAGAGGGTGCACCTGTTGAGCTTGTCTGCCATGCCGTTGCTCAGGGAAAGGTTACCGGCAAGGAGCTCCCTGATGAGCATGATCTTGCCCCGCGCCACGGAAGATTCCAGCCGCTCTTCCTGGTAGATCGGGCAGGACGACATGCAGAAGCCGCATTTCGTACAGCGCTCGAGGTCGGCCCTGAATTTTTCCAGTTGCGGGAACGGCTCTCTTGCCATTTCAGTCTTCCCAGATCTTACCGGGGTTGAGGATGTGGTGGGGGTCGAGGACGTCCTTGATCTTTTTCATGAGCTCAATTGCGGCGGGATCCATGGCTTTCTTGAGGAAGCGCTGTTTTTCCAGCCCGATGCCGTGCTCGCCGGAAAGCACCCCGCCAAGCGAAAGGGCGATATCGATGATCTCTTCCACGCATTTTACGGCGCGCGTGTAGTGTTCCCTGTTGCGGCTGTCCGTCAGCACCACGGGGTGGAAGTTGCCGTCGCCGACATGGCCGGCAAAGCTTAGCGGTACGTCGTAGTAACGCGCACGTTCCTGACTGAGGCGGATGAACTCGGCGATATGCTCGCGGGGCACGCACACGTCCTCGTTGACGATGGTGGGGGCACGGCTGGAGATATCGGAGAAGTGGGCCTTCCTTGCCTGCCAGTAGCGGTCGGCTTCGGCCTTGTCCTGCGCCACCCTGACCTCGCTCGCCCTCCGCTGGCAGAGCCTGACCACCTCTTTCGCTTCGGCGGCCACCGTCTCGGGCAGCCCGTCCACCTGGATGAGCAGGATGCCCTGCGCCCGCTTGAGGGAGCTATCGGGTAACAGCCCGCGGAACTTGTCGAATGTCCAGTTGTCCACGAACTCTACCTTTGCCGGAAGGATGCTGCTGGCGATGATGTCCGTTACCGTTTCCCCGGCGGTGGCCACGTCTCCGAAAACAGCAACGATGGTCTGGCTTGCTTTCGGAGCGGGGAGCACGCGCAGATTTATCTTCGTAATCACGCCGAGGGTGCCTTCGGAACCGACAAAAAGCATCATGAGCTCGTAGCCGGTGCGGTTCTTCGGGGTAACGCCGCCGAGCTTCAAAATGCGCCCATCAGCCGTCACGACCTCAAGCCCCAGCACGTACTGCTTGGTGACGCCGTATTTCAGGCACGAAGGTCCCCCCGAGTTTTCTGCCACCACCCCGCCCATGGTGCAGCCGGCAAAGCTCTGCGGGTCGGGCGGAAAGAAAAGCCCCTCGCGGGCAAGGGCAGCTTGGAAGTCCTGCAGCACCACCCCCGGCTCCACGGTGGCGGACAGGTTTGTCCGGTTGACCTCAATAATCCGGTTCATCCGCGTGGTGACAAGGACGATGCCCCCGCGGACGGGGATGGAACCACCGCTCACGTTGGTGCCCCCGCCGCGCGGGGTGAGCGGGATGCGTTTTTCACTGGCAAGCCTCAGGATCCGTGCCACCTCCTCGGAGGTATGCGGCAGCACCACGGCATCGGGCAGGTGACGCCAGAGGTTTGTGGCATCGTAGGAATAGGCGGTGAGCTCCTCTTTCGCGGTGAGCACGTTTTCCCTGCCGGCGATGCGGCAGAGTTCATCAATGATAGGTTTTTCAATCATCGGCGCGCGATTTCCCTCGGCAGGCCCCTCACTTACACTTTACCTTTTCGGGCAGGCATTGGCAAGGGCGGTCGGGCTGCCTGTGGGCTTTGCGGTGCTGCTTTACAGGAGCGGTGGCTTTGGCTACAATAGAAGGGCATGATAAAGGCGGTCTTCTTTGACCTCTACTACACGCTGGTGCGCTATGAGCCTCCCCGTGAGGTGCTTGAAGCGGAAGCCCTCCGTGCCGTGGGAAAGAATGTTGAAGCTTCGGCGCTGGTGAAGCCCCTCCTTGCCGCCGACGAATTTCTCTATGCGGAAATCGCCCGCCGTCCGTTAAATGAGCGCACGAGGGAAGAAAAGATGGACCTCTACGTCCGGCACCAGGAGGTCCTGCTGCGTGAGGCGGGAATTCCGGCGGACCGCAGGCTTGCTATGCAGGTCCTTGCTCTGGGACAGCAGATGAAGTCGGAGCTCGTCCTCTTTGATGATGTGCTCCCCGCCCTTGGGGCTTTAAAGGCAATGGGACTTATGCTCGGTCTTATCTCCAACGTTGACCGCGACGTGAG
>JAOAEN010000111.1 GCA_026416775.1 Dehalococcoidales bacterium | reverse complement strand
GCCTTGCTCCGGTCACGATGACGACCTTGCCCGACAGTGGTAATGCCATTTTGCGCCTCCTTTTCAAAAATCGCTTTCAACTGCCGAAACGGCCGCCCCCGCCCACGGCACACCGACGGCTTGTATTACGTCAGCATGCCGTAATCAAGCGGGATGACTGCCGCCGTCTGGTTCTTCGCCGCGTCAGAGGCAAGGTAGAGGGCGATTGCCGCCACATCGTCAGGATCACCGAAGCGCCCGATGACCGTCTGGGCAAGCATCCTGTCGTTGACGCCCGGCAGGCTCAGGAACGGGTCGGCAAGGCGGCTGTGCACCCATGCCGGGGCAATGGCATTGACGCGGATATTCCACTTGCCCCATTCCTTGGCCATGACGCGGGTCATGTGCATTACGGCGGCCTTGCTGATGCAGTAAACACCGAGCGTCTCCTCGCAGCGCACACCCATGTAAGACGAGATATTGATGATGCTGCCGCCGCCCTGCTCCTTCATGATCGGGGCGATGAGCTTGCAGAGGAAGAACGGCCCTTTGAGGTTGACATTCATGATGGCATCCCACTGCCATTCCTCAACGTTCACCAGCGGCACCATGAAGCTTGTCCCCGAGCTGTTGACGACGATGTCAATCCGCCCGAACTCCTTCATGATGGCATCCACCAAGGGCTTGTGCTGGTCAAGCTTGGCGATGTGGCAAGCAATCCCCACCACCTTTGAGCCGGTCTTCTGGCTCATTTCCGCCGCCGCCTTGTCAAGGTTTTCCTGCTTGCGGCTGCTGATGACAACACTTGCCCCCGCCGCAGCAAAGGTCTCGGCAATGGCACCGCCGATATCTCCCGCCCCGCCGATGACCAGCGCTACCTTACCCTTAAGCGAAAACTTAGATACGTCCATCGTCCGCTCCTTCACAGCTTTTTAATATATCAGGCACGATCGCCCGTATTCCGGGAAAGCCAACCAAAGCCTAGTCCACCCTGATGATGCAGGCATCCGCCTGAGCAAGCCCGCCGCAGAGCGAACCCATGGCATAGCCACCGCCGCGCCTCATCAGCTCGTACATCAGATTCATGACGAGCCTTGCGCCGCTTGCGGTATTGGGGTGCCCGATAGCGATGGCGCTGCCGTTGATATTCATCTTCTCAACGAGCTTCGCATAGAGCTTCTGGTCACCCCGGGCAGCCACCTTCATCGAGACAAGGGGGACGCAGGCAAACGCCTCGTTGATCTCCATCACCGCAATATCGTCAAAGGTCAGGTTTGCCTTCTGCAAACACTTGAGCATGGCAAAGCCGGGACCCTCCGGCATGCGGCTGGCATTGATGGCGAGGGAGACCGAGGCGACTACGGTTGCCAGCGGTTTGAGCCCCAGTTCCCTTGCCTTGCGGCGCGTCATCATCAGGATCGCCGTGGCACCGTCGTTGAGACCGGGGGAGTTACCCGCGGTAATCATGCGGGTGTTGTAGACGGTCTTGAGTGCCGCAAGCTTCTCAAGCGTGGTATCCGGCCGGTACTGCTCGTCAATGTCAAGGACCTTTGGCTCCCCCTTGGGCTGCGGGATGGGCAGCGGGATGATCTCGTCCTTGAACTTGCCGGCATTCCAGGCCTTGCCGTAGTTCTGGTGGCTGCGCAGTGCCCACTCGTCAAGGTCCTTCCGGGTGAAGCCGTACTCGTGGGCAACGTTGTCGCTGTCCACCGAGACGGGGTTAAAGTCCTTGTAGCCGAGGGCATAGAGCGGGTCTTCCATTTTGACATCGCCCAGGCGGAAGCCGTTAAAACGCAGCCCCCGCACGACAAGGGGTGACTGGCTGAAGGACGTCGCCCCGCCGGCAATGGCAACCTCGATTTCACCGGCAGCCATCTCCATCGCAGCGAGCTTCACCGCATGCATGGCGGAGACGCACGCCATGTCAAACGAGATAGAGACCGTCTCGTGCGGTAGCCCCGCCCGGATGAGGGACTGTCTTGCCGCCACCGGGGTGTAGACATCGCGGCAGGCCGAGGTATCCCCCACCCCCCAGAAGACCTCGTTCACCTCGCCCGGCTTGATCCCGGCACGCTTGACCACCTCGCGCATCGGGATGGCGCCGAGCTCGTAGTAGTCAATGTCCCGCAGCGAACCGCCGAACCTCCCGAACGGCGTGCGTGCCGCCGCCACAATGACAACATCACGATCGCTTGCCATGTTTCTTACCTTCCTTTTTTAAGTGTTATTTCCGCGCACCCTACTTCGGTGCGTTCTGCGTGTAGTCGTAGAAACCGCGCCCGGTCTTGCGCCCCAGGTCGCCCGAGCGCACCATATTCTTGAGGAGAGGCGCCGGGCGCAGGCGCTCGCCGAATTCCTTATGCATCGTTTCCAGCCCGTGCAGGACGATATCCGCCCCGGCAAGGTCACACAGCTCCAGCGGCCCCATCGGGTGGTTGAGGCAGAGCTTCACCGCCTTGTCCACTTCCTCGGGCTTGTTGCCGTCCATAACGCACCAGAAGGCCTCATTCATCAGGGCATCCACCAGCCGCGAGACGATGAAACCGGCATAGTCGCGTGCCTCACAGGGCTCCTTACCGAGCGATTTTACGAAATCCTTTGCCATAGCAAGCACTTCCGGTCTGGTGTGCCTGCCCGGGATGACCTCAACACCCTTCATCACCGGTACCGGATTCATGAAGTGGATACCGATCACCCTGCCCGGGTTTTTCGTGGCTGCCGCAATCTCACCGATGGGAAGCGATGAAGTATTCGTGGCAAGGATGGCATCCGGCCGGCAGATCTCATCAAGCTGCTTGAAGATATTTTTCTTCAGCGCAAGCTCCTCGGGCGCCGCCTCAACGACGAGATCGGCATCTTTCGCATCGCTGTTATTGATGGTGGTCTTGATGCGGCCCAGGACTGTCGCTTTATCGGCCTCCGTGATGGTGCCCTTCTTCACCATGCGGCTCAGGCTGCCGTCAATCGTCGCCAGACCCTTCCTGACAAACTCTTCCTTGATATCACTCATCATCACGTCATAGCCAGCCTGGGCATACACCTGCGCGATGCCGTTACCCATCGTCCCCGCCCCGATCACGAACACCTTTTTTATCGCCATGCTCTAACCTCCTTTTGTTTTCAGCTCACGTTGCTCTCAAGAGCCTGACGCGAAACAACAAACGCAGCTAACCACAGCGCCATCGGTGAGTAAGACATCTCCCGAACCCCAAACCAACAGCCCCCGGTACCCGGCACTACTTATTCCTGAAAACTGCCTTGCGCTTTTCAAGGAAAGCCTTCATTCCTTCCTTCTGGTCCTCGGTGGCAAAGCACAGGGCATCGCAGCGGGCCTCCATGTTCAGGCCCGAGGTGATATCAGTATCAACACCGGTATTGATGGCGAGCTTCGCCATGGCAAGGACGGGGGCACTCTTCGCCGCAAGCCTGCCCGCCCAGGCAAGCGCCTCTTCCATGAGCTTCTCCGGGGGGACAACCCGGTTCACCAGCCCCCAGCTAAGGGCGGTGGCGGCATCAATCATGTCCCCGAAGAAGATCATCTCCTTGGCCTTCGCCACACCGACGAGGCGGGGAAGCCGCTGCGTGCCTCCGGCACCCGGGATCAGCCCGAGGTTGATTTCCGGCTGCCCGAAGCGTGCTTTCTCCGAGGCAATGCGCAGGTCACAGCACATGGCGAGCTCATTGCCTCCGCCGAGGGCATAGCCGCTGATGGCGGCAATCGTGGGCTTGGAAAGGGTATAGATGCGGTCGGACGCCCGCCGGATGGTGGCGATGAACTTCTGGATCTCGAGTGTGTTCATGTTCGCCATCTCGCTCACGTCGGAGCCGGCGGCAAAAGCCTTTTCCCCGGCGCCCGTCAGGACCACCACCCGCACCTCATCGTCATTCTCAATCTTTTCAAAGACGTCGTAAAGCTCGTTATAGACAGTGGTGTTGAGGGCGTTCAACGACTGGGGGCGGTTGATGGTAACAATGCCGATACCGTCTTTCTTCTCGTAAAGCAAAGTCTGGTAGGTCATTACCCCATCTCCTCTCTAGCAGGGTGTGCGGCCAACTGTAACCGGCGGAAGTCTAACCGAGGCTTCATCTGGGACGAGAGTCCTTACCTAGTTTAAGTCAAGCGGCGTGAAAGTGTCAAGCAAATTGACAATTGCGCCCGCTTTCCCCTAGACTCTTACTGTGAACGTTGAGGACATTGCACACAGTCTCCGCGACGAACTGAAGAAATCCACCGCCGACTACGTTGAAGCCCGCTTTGAGGAGACCGAAAGCAGCTATCTCACCTACCGCGGGCGTGAGCTTGAAGCCACCGGAAGGTCGTCCGGCCGGGGCGGCTGCGTCCGTGCCCTGATCAAGGGGGGCTGGGGGTTTACCAGCTTTAACCGCTTTGATAACCTCGTGTCACGCCTCCGGCTTGCCGAAGAACAGGCAAGGGCCGCCGGCAGCACCCGGAGCCAGCTTGCTGAAATCACCCCGGTGGTGGACAGGGTCCCAAGCGGCATCGCCCGGGACCCGGTGGAGATCCCCCTTGCCGAAAAGAAGAGCCTGCTTGATGAGTACAACGAGGTGATCTGGGGCATCCCCCGGATACAGACGTCAACCATCGCCTACGCCGACAGCCGCTTCTACTGCCTGAGCGAAGACGATGGCGAAGTCGTTCTCATCGAACCTTCCACCGAAGGCTGGAAGGAGCATGGCCGATTCAAGCTCGATCCGCAAACCGACCAGCGCAAACC
>JAOAEN010000110.1 GCA_026416775.1 Dehalococcoidales bacterium | reverse complement strand
TATAAGAGACAGCATCATCCCCATGCCAATGAGACTGTTAATTAGGTCTTTGAACGACTGGGGCAGGATGAGCCAGATGAGTGAGCCGAGCAGGGGCGGCAGCACGGTGAGCGCCAGTATGCCGGCGATGACCGGAAGCCACGCAAATCCCTTCTGCCAGGCAAGATAGACCGACGGCTGCGTAGTATCGGCATAAACGATAAACGGATACCCCGGAAACGGATGCACACCAGCCCTCTGAAGCCTCTGTTCAAGCTCTGAAAGCTCCGCTGCGGTGGGGAACCGGCTGAAATCAAGGCGCATGATAAAGAGGCTTCCCTCTGCCGAGCTTTCCTCCATCGGTACAAATGCGTTGAGGTCTTCAACACTCTCCGCTGCCCCAATCATTACTGCCCGGTACCCCGGCGGTATCAATGCGTCCATCTTCACCTCCATAATCAAAAGGGGCTGTGGAAAACCTGCCACAGCCCCTTTACCAGCAACAGACCACCGTACGAGCCCTCGGCTCATCCCTTTCGGTCACATGCCATCACCGCTTTTCCCAGAAAGGGGCTGTGCCTCATGGTCAGTCTGCCAGTCTCTTGCCTTTACGGCCGTACGGCGTGAGTGTCGCTGTAAGGTCAGCACCAGCCTCAGCACCGGTGAGAGTAGCTTCAAGAGTTATCTTGTCACCACCGACAAGGCGCAGTTCCTCTCCGAGCTCACCCTGCGCAGCAAAGTTAATGGTGTACTCGCCGCCCGATGCGGAACCTTTTGCCGCCGACCAGTAGGCACGGCCGTTTTCGTTGGCGCTGCTGCCAGAGCGGCTGTCCGGATAAGCCCACCTGGAGATGCGCACGTTGACTCTGACAATATCTCCAGTTCCAGTGCTGGACTCCGCCGGACTGGTCACCACAATGCGGTTGATGAACCATACTTCCCCACTCGGCACTTCAATTGAAACCGTCTTTACTGTGCCGACCTCGGAACCATCGGTGATTGTTGCCTGAACGGCATCCCGGTCATCAATCCGGTCAAGGGCATGCTTCGCTTCAGCCGCCACCAACGCTTCGGTAAGTGCCTGAAGGGGAAGACCAACCCAGACACCCCTGGAATTGTCATAGACACCTATGAGACGCAGGAAGGTATCAAGCGGTGGTACCCAACCCCGGGGAGGTGCCACGCCGGGAGTGCCCGGATACTGCTGGGGCGTCATCACTCGTTCCTCCATGACGCACCTCCTTTATGACTTAATCACGTTCTTCATCATCGGCATGACAATCGCCAGCATCATGACCATCATCACCATGGGCATGAATGCCGAAATCATTGCCGTCCAGTCGGTCTGCAGCGGATAATAACCGCCAATCGTCCCGTACTGGTACTGCTGCGGTCTTGCCTGCTGTGCGGTAAACATATCCCTACCTCCTTACAATTCGGTCACAATTCAGTCTCTGGCACTTGAAGCGACGCTTTTCATCATCGGCATCACCATTGCCATCATCAGGACCAGCATAATCATCGGCATGAACGACGAAAGCATCGCCGACCAGTCAGTCTGCATCGGCAGATACGCCGAAGGACCGCTCACCTGCATCGGTGCCACTGGAGCTGACTGCGAAAGCTGATGTGTCGTGTACATCTTTCTTACCTCCTTAAAGTCCTTGATTCGTAAAGCCTTCTTGCTTCCCGCTCAATGCATCTCAAATCATTACGGGGACAAACAGCAATGGCGGTCTCCACTGCCCAGCGACCGTATTTTCGCTCAAGTTCAAGACGCTTCTCGTACGGTATCGGGTTGGAAACTGCCATCATCACAACCTTCTTTCCCGCTGCCGCGACAGCGGTAACACCGAAAATTACCAGTCCCCATGAAAAGATGCCGTCAAGCGGGTAAGCCATAAGGGCTATTCAAACATGGCGCGCTTGTAGCCGGCTACCATGTCATCACCCTTACCGGTAACACCATCCCGGTAATGGGTGACCCGCCCCTCTTTGACCTTCATGCCAGGCGGGGCAATGCCATTCATGCCGGTGCGATAGGCATCGGCTGTGGCCTTCTCCTCGTAGGCA
Organism: Dehalococcoidales bacterium; assembly: GCA_026416775.1. Classification (GTDB taxonomy): domain Bacteria; phylum Chloroflexota; class Dehalococcoidia; order Dehalococcoidales; family RBG-16-60-22; genus JAOAEN01. The sequence continues at coordinate 2,701 of JAOAEN010000110.1, read as the reverse complement.
ATAGGGGCATTCCTCTCAAAATCCGACCAGCTTGCGTACTTTCCCATCTGGGCACCTCCTTATTCGTCTTTTGTCCGTTCGCGGCCGGACTTTCTTCTTGAGGGTGCAGCCCCGACTAAAAGGAAAGAGGGGGTAGCTCAGACCTTTCAGTCAGAGCTGCTACCCCCTCTTTTGTTGGCGATAGCCTCAGAGCCCGCCGGTGAAAGCATTAAGCCCCGAGAGCCGGCTTTCACCGGCAGCTCTCGGGGCTTTGCCTACAAGAAGACTATAACAGCCGCATAGGACTTGACAATACCTCTTTGACCAGCACGATAGCCGCGCAAAACTAATTCGGCTTCACGCTATGTCCGGTCAGCCTTCTCAAACATTGCCTCCTTCCAGCGGCGCCACTTCCTCTCCTGAGCCTCCGCATAGCGCTGCACAGCCCTCTTCGCCCACTCCCTGTCCCGTGATGTAAGCGACAGCCAGGGTGCAGCTCCACCCGAACCGGCGTCCTTACCGCGCTGAGCCGTAAGCTCGTAGTGCATCCGAATGATGGCACACATGGTAATAAGCCGCATCATGTCAAATGCCTCATTCCACATCAACTATCTTCCCCTTTACATCAAACATGACGGCAAAACCGTACGCAAGCTGGTCGGCAAGCCTATCCACCGGCTCACCAAGGTCATACGACTCCGCAGGATTGACCAGATAGAACCTCACCTCAAGCCTACCCTGCTTGCGGTACTTTCTGATTTCCATCCGCAGATGCCTGCCAACCTCCTTCGCCATTTCCATCTGCTGCTGCGTCAGCCCGAACATACCCGGACCGAACATCTCTTTCCTCCTTTATATGCTCAACTTCCCACCCCTCAGGCGGCTTACTCGCTGCCTGGGGAAACATCCTCTGCTCCATCATGTGCTCCATGTACTCCCAGATTCTGTCAAGACGGCGGGTAAACATCTCCGTCATGTCCTTCGGCGGCGGCCCTTTGGGAATTCGCTGCTCAAGATAGCCGATAACCCCGCTTACCGCCTCCTGGGCAGCAGTATGCGCTACATCAAGGGTCGAGGACTTCGCCCGTTCCACCGCCTCGCGCTCCTCCTGCCTCAGCGCCTGAAGCATCTGTATCATCGGCGTCATCGCCTGTGCCTGCGTGGTGGCAAGCTCCTGATTGAGACGGGCGGCAAGAAGCAGCATGGCAATCCCGTCAATAAAGCCAATTTTGTAGTCCCCATCCTGAAGCCGCAATTCCTGAAGGACCGCCTCAGGCGTCAGCACCTCATATCGCCCCAGCCTCTGAGGAAACTGCCGCTTCAGCGATACCAGCGAAGCGTTGGTATCACCAGGAAGCTCACCCCGCTTTTTCATTTCCGCCCTCACGCGCTTCACCGTCCCTTCGGGAATGTTCTCATCATGCACCAGCTCCCGGCTTATCCTCTCAACATCCTCACCAGTAACCGCCTCACCAAGCCTCCGCCTCACATACTGAAGCACTCCCTCTCCGTCCTCAATCATGCTTCACCTCACAAAAAATAAGTCCCGAGATGTCCGCTTGCGCAGACTTGCTCTCGGGACTTCCTGCCCCATTCTAGCCCGGCTTAAAAAGGCTGTCAATAGCACGGTTACATTGACGGTTACATTTGCACTCCTTTTGCGGTTACATATGTCAAATGTAACCCTGCATATGTAACCGGTTACATGTAACCACCTCCTGAATCAATTAGTTAATTCCCCTTGGGGGTTACCCTGACCGATAACTACCCTAGAAGCAGCTTTACTGCTCTCTCTACACCAAGCCGCGGGGCAAGTCGGGCAACACGGATAGCATCCCGTACGTCCTGCGTCTTGCCGTCAAGCTTACTAGCAATCTCGTCAGCCATCTCGGGGCTGGTATTTTCACGGCGCACCAGCACCCCCCGGACCACCGTCAGATACTCCTCGCGGCTGTAAGGACTGAGCCGGCGTACGGCAAAACGCGAACGCAGCTCCGGTGATAGCACCTCAAGGCGGTTGCTTGCCGCAACTACCCGGATTTCATACTGCAGGTCAAGCTCCCTACCCACTTTAGCCCGGACAAGCCGGCCACCCTCCATCATGGAAAGCAGGGCAGCTGTGTCGGCGGCATTCATCTTGTCCAGCTCATCAATCAGCAGGACCTCTGGCTGTCTGTCCGCAACCATGTCCCACAGCCCGGCTTTTGATGTCGCCGAGCCGACCAGCCAGACAGCCTTTTCTCCACATGCCCTCTCTATCTCCCAGAGGAAAAGCGACTTGGCAAGCGCCGGCGGACCGGCAAGCAGGACATGCACAGGCTTTTCTGCAAGAAGCACCGCTCGCAGCAGCTCCTTCACATCATCATGCCCGATGATGTCCTCAAAAAGATTATCGGGAAGACAAACCGCCCCTTCACAGCGCGGAGTTTCCTGAGAAAATTTCCCGGCAACAATTGCTTTCCCCAGCTCACTCAGGCGGTAGCCGGTGTACGAATTGCTTCTAAAGACGTTTTCCAGGTAGCCCTCTTTGAAAAGACGGTTAAGCGTTGCTGGCCAGATGCGCACATGCCTCCATGACCAGCCAATCTTAAAGTCTTTTTCCATGTCATGCGAACTTTCAAATTCTGCTATCTCATGCAGAAGCTCAAGGTCTTTATTTTCCATGGTGCATCATCCGTCTATGTCTTCTATTTGTATTCTGATTAACTCATCAGTCAAGGAC
>JAOAEN010000010.1 GCA_026416775.1 Dehalococcoidales bacterium | reverse complement strand
CATCACCGGCGGTAAGGCAGGTCACTTTCCGCAAAACGCTGGGCGGCATGGCTATCCTCCCGGGGTCTTTCCTATTACGGCCACCGGGTCTTCCGGTCTTATCCTGCCGCCGCGGATGACGCGGGCGAAAATGCCCTCGCGGGGCATGATGCAGTCCCCCACAAGCCTGCGGACGGCACAGGCGGTGTGGCATTCCTTGCCGATCTGGCTTACCTCAAGCACCACCTCCCCTCCCACCCTGAGCCTTGCGCCGATGGCAAGGCGGGCAAGGTCAATGCCCTGCGTGGTGATGTTTTCGGCAAAGTCACCGGGCTTGAAGGAAAACCCTTTCCCCTGCATCCTGGCGATGCTTTCCATGGCGAGGAGGCTCACCTGGCGGACGGCACCTTCCTCGGCATGGGCATCGCCGACCACGCCGTAGTTTTCCTTCACCGCGATCTCAGGTACCGGCTGCTTGCTGGTTCCTTTCTTTTTGCTCACGCATACCGCAACAACACTTCCGTTCACGCTTCATCTCCCGTTCTCTCTAGGATAATACCGCCGCCGAGGACGGTATCACCATCGTAGAAGGCGATGACCTGTCCCGGGGTGACCGCCATCTGGGGGCGGGCAAATTCAACGCGCACGGTGCTGCCATCCTGCGGGATGACCACGGCCTCATCCTCGGGGTGCCTGTACCTGACTCTTGCCCTTGCCCTGAGGGGGCGCTGCGGTGGCGGGATGGCAATCCAGTTGAGCTCTCCCGCGATGAGCGCGCGGCTGTAGGTACCCTTCTTGTCTCCCACGATGATGGCATTGCGTTCGGGGCGGATTGCGGTCACGTAGAGAGGCCCAGCCGAAGCGAGCCCCAGACCGCGGCGCTGCCCGATGGTATAGGCGGGAATCCCGCGGTGCTCACCGATAACGTTTCCGCTGCGGTCAAGAACGGGTCCGGGGACGAATGAAAGGTGGTTCTTGAGGAACCGCACGTGGTCGTTGTCCGGGATAAAGCAGATTTCCCGGCTTTCGGTGCGCTCCACGGCGGGCAAATCCATCCGCCGGGCGATAGCCCTCACCTCGTCCTTGGTCATGCTGCCGAGAGGGAAAACGGTGCGGCCAAGCTGCTGCTGGGTGAGCATGACCAGGAAGTAGGATTGGTCCTTGCGGCGGTCAAGCCCCTTTTTCAGGATGTACCTTCCCGTTGCCGCATCCCTTTCCACGCGGGCGTAATGCCCGGTGGCGAAAATGTCCGCCCCGAGCTGCAAAGCCCTTTCCATGAGGATGCCGAACTTGACCCTGGCGTTGCAGAAGACGCATGGGTTCGGCGTCCTGCCCGATGCATACTCGCGGAGGAAGTAGCTGATGATAGGGCTGAATTCCTGCCTCAGGTCAAAGATATGGTGGGGAATCCCGAGCCTGCGGGCGACTTCAGCAGCCTCACTTTCGGCACGGGTATTTTCGGCAATGCGCATCGTTACGGCAAGAACCTCATGGGCTGCCCCTTTCAGTAAAGCTGCCGCAACGGAGGAATCCACCCCGCCGCTCAGGGCAACTGCCACCCGCATCTTTCCGCCACCCTTTCGCTTTTACAGCAGCTGCGAGACTTCCTCGGGTGAAAGTAGGTTGCCGGCATACCCGCAGGCGGGGCAGAGCAGCCTCATCTGCAGGGTCTGGCTGCGCCCGACGAGGCGGAGATGCCCGCCGCATGCAGGGCATTTTTCATCCACGCTGAAGACGTCAAGACGGCAACCGCAACTGCAGTCACTGCCACAGCAGCCTGACTGTTGAATGGTTTCACCGCTCACTGCTGCTTCTCCCTTTCCTCGATTTTTCTCATGGCGATTTCGGCCGCCCTTCTGCCGGAGAGGAACATTGAGCCGAAGGTCGGTCCCATGCGCGGCAGTCCCCAGACGGTGCCCACCGCCATGCCGGTAACGATAAGCCCGGGGTAGCACTCGCCGGTATGCTCCACGATGAGGTCTTCCGACTTCTCAATCCACATGGCGCCCTCGCCCTTGCACTTCAGAAGCCCGCGCTGTTCAAGCTTCTTCACCACGGTGGCATCATGCCCCGTGGCATCGATGATGACCCTGGCTTCAATGGCGATGGGGTCAAGGGCTGCCACCTGCCGCGGCAGCGAGGCAATCGGCGACCAGTTGATGACGACCCCGCAGACGCGCCCCTCTTTGATGACGATGTCTTCAAGCATGACCATGTTCAGGATCTTCACCCCGGCGGCGCAGGCAGCACTGATGAGGCTTGAGCAGGCATGCGGGGCATCGCAGACGACAAGCCCCCTGCTTACCGTCTTATAGGGCACGCCGATCTCATCAAGGACCTTCTCGGCGGGGTGTCTCACCGTCACCTTGGGCATGAGGAAGCCGCCGCTCCAGAAGCCACCGCCGAGGTAGTTATTGCGCTCCACGATGACCACCTTCTTCCCGGCGCGGGCAAGGTCGCGGCCGGCAACAAGACCGCTGGGGCCACCACCAACGATGATGCAGTCGCTGGCAATCATCTCATTGAACTCGCGGGCAAACTCGGTAACGATTGCCTGCGTGATCTCGCGTTCGCCAACAGGACTGAACTTCTCCACTTTGTCTCCTTCTCGCTGTGTTTTTGCCCTTTCCCTGTCGGGGGGCCGGTGTCATTGGCATTCTCAATAATAATTATACCTTATCTTTGCCTTCGGGTGTCAGCCCGTGAAACTGCCGGGCCCGATTGTCCGTAGCTATTGGTATCCGCCTCTTTATTATCGACCCCTCCGCCGGAGATGCGGGAAGGGACTGCCTTAATAGCAACTTTGAATGGGGCGTTTTTCTTGGTAGAATTATGGCTGATGATAGAGGAACTCCGTTCCCTACCCAGTGTTGACAGGGTGCTTAACGATGCCCGGGTGAGGAAAGCCGGGGAGGCTTTCCCGCATGAGACGGTGGTTGGTGTCATCCGCCGGGTACTTGAGGAAAAGCGCCTTGTCATGAGAGCGGAGGGGAAGGCTATTGCACCTGACGACGTCATCGCCGCCGTGGTAAGCGAGCTTGAGGGGCTGGCAGAGCTTTCCCTGAGGCGCGTGGTCAATGCCACCGGCGTCATCCTGCATACCAACCTCGGACGTGCCCCGCTGAGCGAGGATGCCATCGCCGTCATGCGTGAGGTGAGTAGCGGCTACTGCAACCTCGAGTTTGACCTTGAAGCCGGCAGCCGCGGCAGCCGGGAAAGCCACGTTGAGGCTCTGTTGTGCGAGCTTACCGGTGCCGAGGCAGCGGCTGTGGTGAACAACAACGCGGCGGCGGTGCTCCTCGGTCTTACGGCGCTCGCCCGGCGCCGGGAGGTCGTGGTCTCCCGCGGGCAGGCGGTGGAAATCGGCGGGGGCTTCCGCATCCCGGATGTCATGCGCCAGAGCGGAGCAAAGCTCGTTGAGGTGGGCACCACCAACCGCACCTACGCTCATGACTATGAAGAGGCGATCACCGAGCGCACCGTTGCCCTGATGCGGGTCCATTCCAGCAATTTCCGCATCATTGGCTTCACGAGCGGGGTTACCCTTGAAGAGCTTGTGGCGATCGCACGGCGGCATGACCTCCTCGTGCTGGATGACCTGGGAAGCGGCTGCCTTCTGGACACGACCGTTTACGGGCTTAGCCCGGAGCCAATGGTGCAGCAGAGCGTGCGCGGCGGGGCCTCGCTCGTCTTCTTTTCCGGGGACAAGCTCCTCGGCGGACCGCAGGCGGGCATCATCGTCGGGCAGAAGCAATGCGTGGAGAAGCTCAGGCGCCACCCCATGATGCGGGCGCTGCGCATGGACAAGGTGCGCCTTGCGGCCCTTGCGGTGACGCTCGGGCATTACCTCAGGGGAGAAGCGGTGGCAAGAGTCCCGGTCTGGCGCATGATTGCCGCACCGCTTTCCGTGCTTGAGGAACGCGTCCGTAAATGGTTGGAGGCCTGCGATGGCGCGGAGGTGGTGGAGGGGGAGACGATGGTGGGGGGCGGCAGCATCCCGGGCAGCGGGCTTCCGACACGGCTCCTTGCCATTGCTGGCAGGGGAGGGAATTCCCCGCAGGCACTTGCCCGCCTGCTGCGTGCCCGTAAGGTACCCGTGGTAGGACGGGTGGAGAAAGACCGCCTGCTCCTTGACAGCCGCACCGTGCTTCCCGAGGAGGACGGGATCGTCCTTGAGGCACTTTGCGATATTTCCCGTAGACTGAAAAGAGGATAGCCCGACATGTTCGTCCTCGGTACCGCCGGTCACATTGATCACGGCAAGTCCATGCTGGTGAAAGCCCTCACCGGCATTGACCCCGACCGGCTTAAAGAGGAAAAAGAGCGGGGCATGACCATTGAGCTGGGGTTTGCCTGGCTCAGGCTTCCCAGCGGGCGCGAGGTAAGTCTGGTTGACGTGCCGGGGCATGAACGCTTCGTGCGCCACATGGTGGCCGGTGCCGGCGGGATTGACGTGGCCCTCCTCATCATTGCCGCCAACGAGGGGGTGATGCCCCAGACGCGCGAGCATCTTGCCATCCTTGACCTCCTGGGGGTAAAGCGCGGCATCATCGTCATTACCAAGAAGGACCTTGTGGATGCGGAGCTTCTTGATATCGTGCGCATGGAAGCGGAAGAGCTCATCTCCGGGACAACGCTTGAAGGTTCCCCGGTTGTCAGCGTCTCCGCACTCACCGGGGAGGGTCTGGATGAGCTTACCGCCACCATTGACCGGGTTCTTGACCGCGCCGAGCCCAGACCGGACCTGGGCCGTCCGCGCCTGCCCGTGGACAGGGTCTTCACCATTGCCGGGGCGGGCACCGTGGTTACCGGGACACTCATCGATGGTTCACTTGCCGTCGGTGATGAGGTTGAACTGCTTCCCAGCGGGCTTGCAGCGCGCATCCGCGGCCTTCAGAGCCACAGGACGAAGATCGAGCGGGCTTTACCCGGCAGCCGCGTTGCCGTGAATCTCAGCGGTGTTGCCAGGGAGCATATCGAGCGCGGCGACGTTCTGGCAAGCCCCGGCTGGCTCAAGCCCTCGGGACTGCTCACCGTGAAGCTCAGGATGATACCCTATGTGAAACATACCCTCCGGCACGGCTCGGAGGTGAGCTTTCACTGCCTTGCCGCCGAGACCACCGCCAGGGTGAGGCTACTTGATAGCGACGAGGTACCGCCGGGGGCGGAAACCTGGGCACAGCTGCTCCTCGCCAGGCCGCTTGCCGTGCTGGACGGGGACCGCTTCATCATCCGTTCGCCGGTGGCGACGCTGGGTGGGGGTAGCATTATTGATACGCGTACAAAACGCCTACGTCGCAATCGTCCGGAGATCATCGCAAACCTCAGGGCACGCGGAAGTGGCGCCGCCGCCGACGTTATCATGGCGGTCCTTGAGGGACAGCAGCCGCTGGGCGAAGCGGAACTGCGGGCAGCATGCCGGCTCCCTCCGGATGAGTTTACGGAGGCACTCGCCGCTCTGGTGGCTGAAGGCCGCGTGGTCGTCTTGGGCGAGGAAAGGGCACGCTTTCTTTTGACCGCTGCGGGTTGGGAAAACCTCAGGGAAAGGATGCTTGCCGTGCTTGGCGATTACCACCGTAGATATCCCGCCCGCCCCGGCATGCCGAAAGCCGAACTGGGCACGCGTCTCAGACTGGGGAGCTTGCTGCTGCCGGCACTGGAAAACCTGACGAAGCAGGGGCTTGTCGTTGATGATGTGGGGCAGCTACGCCTGCCATCGCACCGGGTGCAGCTCACCGCCTCCCAGCAGGCGCAGGTTTATGCCTTTCTCAAAGCCCTTGCCGAAAACCCCTATGCCCCGCCCAGCGACCTCATCCCGGAGGCTGACCTCCTGAACCTGCTGGTCAGCCAGGGGAAGGTGGTGCGCGTTGCCGATAACGTTGTCTTTGCGGCGGATGTCTATAGGGAAATGGTGGCAAGGGTTACCGGACGCATCAGGGAAAAGGGGAAGGTAACTTTGGGTGAAGTGAGGGACATGTTCGGCACAAGCCGCAAGTATGCCCAGGCGCTGCTGGAATACCTCGACCGTGAGAAGATCACCCGCCGTGTCGGGGACGACAGAGTGCTTTACCAGCCCTGAAGCCCGTAAGGACGGTTTCCCGCGTTCGGGCCGTGCCTCAGAAGGAATTTCCGTAGTATAATGGGGCGGTCATCCCGTGCAGGAGGGTTTGGCCATGTTCAACTGGCTTGTCAATAACAGTGTCTGGATCCTTCTGGGGTCGAGCATCGTCGTTCTTGCCCTCGTCTTTTTCAACGACAGGATCCGTGCGTGGCTTGCCCGGATAGCCCCCGAGAGATGGCGGGGAAAGTTCTACGGGAACATGAATGCATTCTTCTGGGCGGTCACCGCTCTTACCGGCATGATCATGATCGTCTCCTTCACGCTGATGGCGCTTTTCCGTGATAGCGATGTCCCCAGGATAACCTCCAAGGCCGTGGAAGAGTGGTTCATGTCGCACGGCATCCGCGTCGTGATCATCCTCCTCGTGGGCATGGCGCTGTGGTTTTTCGTCCGGCATACCCTGCCCCCGCTCGTTGACCGCACGATCGGAAGGCCCCAGAAGGGCGAAAGCAGGGAGGGTGTCAAGAAGCGCGCCAATACCCTGCTCAGTGTTTTCCTGGGACTGAGCAAGGGTATTATCCTCCTTATCGTCATCTTCATGGTGCTTGCCGAGCTGGGTGTCCAGATCGGTCCGATGCTTGCCGGCTTCGGTATCGCCGGGGTGGCGGTGGGACTGGGGGCACAATACCTGATCAAGGACCTCATTGCCGGCATCTTCATCCTCATGGAAAACGAGTACCGCGTGGGTGACGTCGTCCGCGTTGCCGATATCACCGGGCTGGTGGAGGAGATCACCCTCAGGAAAACGGTGCTCCGTGACCTTGATGGGACGGTGCACCACGTGCCCAACGGCGAGATAAGGGTGGCGTCAAACTTTTCGCGCCACTTTGCGCGTGTCAACCTCAACGTGCCGGTTGCCTACGATACCGACCTCGATTACGCGATACGGGTGATCAACGATGTCTGCCGGGAGATGGCGGCGGATGAGAAATGGGCTTCTGTCCTGCGGACAGTCCCGCAGGTCCTGCGCGTGGACAAGCTCGGGGACTCAGGCATCGAGATCAAGATTGTCGGCGAGGTCAAGCCCATGGAGCAGTGGAACGTAATGGGCGAACTCCGGCTGCGCCTCAAGAAAGCCTTTGATAAGGCGGGGATTGAGATCCCCTACCCGCATATGAAGGTCTATTTCGGGAACAGGCCGGAATGAAGCCGCCGTAACGCCCAGGGGTAACCTACGCGGGCTTTTTCAGGGTGATGCTGATGGTCTCGCCACCGTCAACCGCCTCTTCGACCAGCGGGATCCGGCGGATGATATCCAGGAGTGGCACCGGCTCGGTGATCTCAAAGAGCGCGGAGATCTCCTTTTCCGAGACAAGCTCCTGGATGTACCTGATGCTGGGCATGCTGACAAGGTACTTCCTGATACCCGTGAGGCACTGGTAGTCAAACGATGCGGATGCCGATCTCATCTCCACCCGCCCGGTAACGAGGAACGAACCGCCGCGCTCGCTGTTCACCCTTGCTCCCAGTATCCGCAGCGAAATCTTAGGCGGCCCGGCGGGTCTGGGGGTCTTTGCCAGCATCTGGGGGGTGGCTTCTTTCTCCTGCGTTTCCTGCTGCAGGGTCACGGTGAACCGGTCAAGGCGGCTCTGGGTCTCGGCGATTGCTTTGGCAAGCTCGGCGACATCGGCCTGCAGTCTTGCCTCAAGCTCGTCCACCGTCTTTTGCATCCGCGCAACGATGGTGTTGACCGACTGGCTTATCTCCCGGCAGCCGTTGATGAGCTCACTAACGGTTCTTTCGGCCTTCTGGCGGGTCTCCGCAACTACCTGGGCAGAGTGGAGACGCGTCTCCTGGCGGACCTTTTCGGTTATCTCACGGATGAGACGCTCGGCTTCCTGCCTTGCCTGGGTGATTATCTGCTGGCTTTCTGCCTCGGTGGTCTGCTTCGCCCGGGCAACGATTTCTTCGGCATCACGGCGGGCTTTTGAGAGGAGTTTCTCGACCTGCGCCTGGGTTCTCTTGGTAGCTTCTTTGCGGCTCTTTTCCTCCGCCTGGGCGATGATCTGCTCCGCCTGCCGCTTTGCTTCGCGGATTATCCTTTCCGCTTCCTGCTCTGGCAGGGACCGGGCGGTACCGGTAGCCACCTGTAAGTCGGCCAGAAGGCGGGGGACGGCTACGGCTACCGTTTCGGCGGCATCTTCGTCCAGAATTGAAGGCGGGTTGCTTTGAATAAACTGGTTGGTTGCTGCCCGCCGTGAAATCTCCTCTATCTTGGCGCGGTATTCGTCAAAGATACGGGCAAACTCGTCCCTGTAGATCTCCGGCTTACTCTCGGTCTTTGCCATTTTCGCGGATACACCCTGCGCCGATAGCAGGCGCATGGAGGCTCACCTTCTCTATATTAGGCGATGGTGGGCCAGCTTTGAATAGCCAGATAGTACCATGCGTCATGCTGTCCCTTCATCCGTTGGTAACGGGTGGTACCATGTAGCGTCCCCGCATGCCAGGCTGCCTGCTACCGGCGGCCCCGGCAGGTATGGCCGGCACCGGATAGGAGACAAGGGACAAGCGGGCTTCCCGGAAGGAGCATCCCTTTCTGCCATAAGGACCGCCGCCGGGAAGCCCGGAAGAGCGCAGCTTTGAACGGGTGACCTGCGGGTTTTTACTTGGGGGGCTTGTCCATAACTGGGGGCCCGTCAACATCGGGGCCCTGGTAGGTGTATTTCTTGTTGCGCATGGTCTTGGTGAACACGGGGGTCAGGAGAAGCGCCGTGAAAAGCACAGGCTTGTTCATGATGCGGAAGTTGAGCGGGCAGTGAGAGAGGTTTGCCGGCACGTAGACCACAGTCGGCCGGTTGATGACGTACCTCTCCATCTCTTCGCCGAGGAAGAAATCGATCTCGGCATCAAAGCTGGCAAAGAAGTCCCTGGTGTCGGCACCGAGGAAGATGAGGTATTCATCCGCCTCGTGGGTATGGGGCTCGACCTCAAGGAGTACCGGTTTGGTAAAGACCTGCCAGCCCATATTGGCACCGGCTCCCGGAATCTGGCGGGAGCCGCGGAAATAAGCCTGCGGCTTTGCCATGAAGGGAAGGTCCACGTCTTCCCTGAGACCGGAGAAGACCAGTTTTTCGTACTTCCTGCCTGCCATTACTCAAGCTCCTTTACTATTGCCATCCGCGTCAGATGTTACTATAACTAGGATACGATAGGACGCGGGTTTGTGCAAGCTGACGGCCGGACTAGTCTGATTTCTTATGCTCACCCCATTTACCCCATCCTTAGAGAGTCTGGTCCTGCCCGCATCCGGCTGATTTTTTTGACGCTCACCCCCTTGATCCCCCTCTCAGATGGGCAAATTTTGTCCGCCCCCGGCTGATTCCTCATGCTCACCCCCTCTATCCCCCTCTCACACAGTGGCATCTAGAGGATTGATAAATTCAGTTGTGTGAGAGGGGGAAATAAAATTAAGAGGGGCTTCGCCCCTCTATGTGTTTACTCCCCTAACATGGAGTTGATGCAAACTAGCCTTGGAAAAGCTTTGTTCCTCTCTTCTGTGTTCCTTTAAGCTCACCCCCTTGATCCCCCTCTCACACAGGGACATCAACGGGGTTGACAC
>JAOAEN010000109.1 GCA_026416775.1 Dehalococcoidales bacterium | reverse complement strand
CCACCGTCCTCGTCGGCACGNACCCGGCATCGCAGGTGTACGTCGGGCAGAAGGAAAAGACGTGCAAGGAGCTCGGTATGTATTCCGAGCGTTACGACCTGCCCGAGAAGACAACGCAGAAAGAGCTCATCGACCTCGTCAAGAAGCTGAATGCCAACCCCAAGATCCACGGGATCCTCGTTCAGCTTCCCCTGCCCAAACACCTTAACGAGGAAGAAGTCCTCTACGCCATTGATCCCAAGAAAGACGTGGACGGCTTCCATCCGGTGAACGTGGGCAAACTCATGATCGGCAACCCCGACTACCTGCCCTGCACGCCCGCCGGTATCCAGCAGCTGCTGATCCGCTCCGGCGTGCAGATCGAGGGGGCGGATGTAGTCGTTGTGGGCAGGAGCAATATCGTCGGCAAGCCCATCGCCAACATGCTCCTTCAGAAGGCCCCCGGCGCCAATGCCACGGTCACCGTCTGTCACACCAAGACACGCGACCTTGCCGCCCATCCCCGCCGTGCGGACATCCTCATCGTGGCCGCCGGCAAGGCAAAGGCGGTTACCGGCGATATGGTGAAAGAAGGCGTGGTGGTCATCGATGTGGGCGTCAACGAAATCGGCAAGACCCCTGACGGCAAGCGTATCCTCTGCGGTGATGTTGATTTCGATACCGTGAGCCAGAAGGCCAGCATGATCACGCCTGTTCCCGGCGGTGTCGGCCCGATGACGATCACCATGCTCATGATGAACACCGTCCGGGCGGCAAAAATCGCTGCCGGTGTCAGGTAACCATGATAGAAAACAAAGTTATCAGGGATACCCCCGGCTGGGGGAAAATTGAGGTGCTCGGTGAGACCTACGAGCCGGGTAGCCCCCGGGGAGAAGAGGCCGGTCGATGGCGGAAGAAGCTTGAGACGCGCGAGGAAAAGCTGAAGTACCTCAGGACAGCCGAGCGCTACTGGTATAGCGCTGACTGGTTCGGTAGTGAGAGGAGAAAAAACCCGGCATAGGACTACAGTACAAGTCCCGTGCTTCCCGAGGGAAGGAAGAGTATGCCGTTCCAGATTCCGAAAACGGTCTATAGCGGTAAAATCAACGAGGTGAGGATTGGCAGGGGCACGAAGGCACTCACGGTCGGCGGGGAGACCGCCTATCCCTTCTACCTCTTTGAAGGGACGATGCCCCACCCGCCGCGCATCGCCATGGAAGTCTACGACGTTCCGCCCGAGGACTGGCCGGAAGCCGTCCTCGAGCCCTTCCGCGATGTTGTGCATGATGCAGTGGCATGGGCACAGAAATGCGTGCACGACTATAAAGCGGAGAGCATCTGCCTTCAGCTTGCCAGCACCGACCCGAACGGGATGAACCGCCCGGCAAATGAAGCGGCGCAGGTGGCAAAAAAGCTCGCCGATGCGGTTGACATCCCACTCATCGTCTGGGGCACCGGTAACCCCGAGAAGGATACCGATGTCCTGCGCGCAGTCGCCGAGATGTGCCCGGAGAGAAACATCGTCCTTGGCCCGGTGGAAGAAGCGAGCCATAAGAAGATCGGGGCGGCAGCAATCGGCTTCAAACACACCGTTGCCGCCTCCAGCCCGGTGGACGTCAACCTCGCCAAGCAGCTCAACATTCTTCTGGGGAACCTGGGCGTGCGCGATGACCAGATCCTCATAGACCCCACGGTCAGCGGCATCGGCTACGGTATTGAGTACTGCTTCTCCGTCATGGAGAGGATACGCATGGCGGCGCTCACCCAGCAGGACACGAAACTGCAGTACCCGATCATTGCGAACCTTGCCCGGGAAGTCTGGAAGACCAAAGAGGCAAGACTGCCCGATGACCCACGCCTTGGCAATGCCCGCGGCCGTGGTATCCTCCTTGAGGCAATGTCGGCAATGATCCTGCTCCTTGCCGGGGCTGACATCGTGGTAATGCGGCACCCCGAGGCTATACGTCTCGTGAAGGAAATGGTCAACGAGCTTACCGCGGGATAACGGGGGGAAAAGATGAGCGAGGAAAGAAGGCAAAGAAGCGTTGACCCGGCAACTCTTGAGATGCTCGCCAGGGCTTCTGCCGAGGGCATAAATACCGTCTTCGACCGGGCGGAGAAGATGAAACCATGCCCCATCGGTGCCGAGGGGAGCTGCTGCAAGAACTGTGCCATGGGGCCCTGCCGCGTCCCCGCTCCCAGAGGGAAGGAAGAGACCACCGAGGAAAAGAAAGCAAGGGTAGGGCTGTGCGGGGCAACCGCGGAGACAATCGCCGCGCGCAACTTCTGCCGGATGATCGCCGCAGGCTCTGCCGCCCACAGCGACCACGGTCGCCGTATCGTGGAAGCCTTCCGGATCATGGCTGAAGGCAAAGCAAAGGACTTTACCGTCAGGGACGAGCAGAAGCTCCTGAAGCTTGCCCTGGACATGGGTGTGGAAATAGGCTCGCGTTCAAATCAGGAAATCGCCCTGGATATTGCCCACCGCTGTGAGGCGGAGTTCGGCAAGCAGGAAGGGGAGCTCCTCTTCATCAAAAATGCCCCACTCAAGCGCCAGGAAATCTGGCGCAAGCTCGGCGTTGTCCCGCGGGGTATTGACCGCGAGGTCGTGGAGCTCATGCACCGCACCCATATGGGCGTTGACCAGGACTACAGGAACATCATGCGCCAGGGCGTTCGGGCGGCCCTTGCCGATGGCTGGGGCGGCAGTATGATCGCCACGGAACTCCAGGACTGCCTCTTCGGCACACCATCACCCGTGCTCAGCGAAATCAACCTCGGCGTGCTCAGAGAAGACATGGTGAACATCATCATCCACGGGCATGAGCCGACGCTTGCCGAGATGCTTGCCGAGGTGAGCGCCGAAGAGGAAATCACCGCATACGCAAGGAGCAAAGGGGCAAAGGGCGTCAACCTTGCCGGCATGTGCTGCACCGCTAATGAGGTCCTCATGCGGCACGGGGTGCCCATCGCCGGGAACTTCCTCCAGCAGGAGCTTGCCATCATCACCGGGGCGGTGGAAGCCATGGTGGTGGACGTACAGTGCATCATGCAGGGGCTGCAGGAAGTGGCAGGCTGTTTCCACACCAGGCTCATCACCACGGACAGCCGGGCGAAAATCACCGGGGCAATGCATATCCCGTTTGACGAGCAGAAGGCAAGGGAATGCGCCATTGCCATCGTGAAAACGGCAATTGATAATTTCCCCAACCGCCGCGGAGGCGTGCATATCCCCCAGGCGAAGCAACCGGTCGTGGCGGGTTTTTCCCACGAGACGATCAACTACCTCCTCGGCGGGCTTTTCCGTGCCTCCTACCGCCCGCTCAATGACAACATCATCAACGGGCGCATCCGGGGCGTCGCCGGGGTAGTGGGCTGCAACAATGCCCGCACCCCACACGACAGCGCCCACGTTACCCTGATTAAGGAACTCATCAAGAACGATGTACTCGTGCTTTCCACCGGTTGCGGCGCCATGGCGGCCGCCAAAGCGGGGCTGATGGTCCCCGAAGCCGCAAAGGAATTCTGCGGTGGCGGGCTTGCCGAGGTCTGCGAGGCGGTCGGTATCCCGCCGGTATTACACATGGGGGCATGCGTGGACAACAGCCGCATCCTCATTGCCGCCACCGCCATGGTCAAGGACGGCGGGCTCGGCGATGACATCAGCGAGCTTCCCGCCGCTGGGGCTGCACCCGAGTGGATGAGCGAAAAAGCAATCGCCATCGGGCAGTATTTCGTCGCCTCGGGAGTCTTTACCGTCTTCGGCGCCACCTGGCCCACGCTGGGAAGCCGGGAATTCACCGAATACCTCTTCAGGGACATGGAAGAGATGTACGGGGCAAGGTGGGCTTTTGAACCCGACCCTGTGAAGGCCGCCCGCCTCATGATCGAGCATATTGACCGCCGGCGCAAGGCACTCGGCATTGATAAGGCCAGGGAAAGGATACTCTACGATATGGCAATGCGCCGTCAGCTTGAAGGCTAGTCTGATAAGAGGTTTCCGAGATGTCCAAAATAATCGCATCGGCAGCCATCAGAGGTGCCCACAGGATTGTTGCCAGGGCGGAGGAAACATGGCGCAGGGCGATGGAAAGATGGGGGGCGGGTGAGCCCGTAGGCTTCCCCAACACCGCCTATTACCTGCCCATCATCTACGGCATCACCGGCATCAAGGTGGAAAAACTCGGCGATATGGAAAAGGTCCTGAAGAAATGCCGCACCATCCTTCCGCCGCCAGTAAAAGCCGAACACCATCTGCCCTACCTCGGACCCGCCCTTGATGCCGGCATGGTAACCCTCTGGGCGGAAGAGATCATCGAGGCGATACGGTACCTGGAAAACCCGGACTTCTATCTGCGCGGTGAGGACGTCACCGAAAGCAACATCTGGCTGGGTGCGGCTGATGACATCATCATGAGGAAACGCGGGGTGGAGTTTGTTGACGGGACCGCCCCCGGCTTTGCCGCCATTCTCGGTGCCGCCCCAAATACGGAGATTGCCCGGAGCATCGCCGAAGAGCTCCAGCGCAAGAACCTCTACGTCTTCATGGCAGGCGAGCACCGCGGTGAGCATTTCGCCAGGCAGCTCGTTCAGGCTGGCGTACAGATCGGCTGGAACACACGTCTTGTCTCCTTCGGTCCGGAGACGAGTGCCACCGTCTTTGCCCTCGGGTTTGCCACGCGGGTCGCCATGGCTTTCGGCGGGATTGAGGCCGGCGACTACCGCCGGATACTCATCTACAATAAAGACCGCGTCTTTGCCTTCGCCATCACGCTCGGCGAGGTCACTGATGAGTGGTATGCCAACGGTGCCGGGG
>JAOAEN010000108.1 GCA_026416775.1 Dehalococcoidales bacterium | reverse complement strand
GGTCAGCACCGCCTCAACCGAAGCCGAAACCGCGTATTCCCCCATACCAATCACCGTCTCCTTGACCGATGTTACCTGCGACCTTATCAGAGCAACCATCTAACCAGCCCCCACACTCGGATCAGGGACGACAAGGAATGTCCCGGAGACCTGCCGGTCGCTGGAACCGAAGACGGTCTTGATGATATAAACCTCATCCCCGAACTCCATGAGTCTGGCAACGGCTGCATCCAGAATAGCTCCTGCCATATCCATCATTACCGCTGGTGGTGAGGGGAGAAGCCTTATCCCCGTGGCGTCAGAAATGTAGTTGAGGAAGAAGGACCCCATGATATTGCCCACCTCGCCAAGGGTTGACATTTCCAACTCAGTGAGCTCCTGGGTACTGCCCGCCGGCTGTCCCAGAAGCATGTCAACAAGCTCAAAGGCGACCGCGGGCTCATAGACCAGGATCATCTGACCGGTCGTTTTTCCGCTGATCTCAAGGTAGATGGCAATGATCAGGGTATCCGGTCCCCCGCAGAGTTCAATGATCCCGCCTGCCGGGACCTTCTTGAACTCAAGGTGACGTATGGTAATTTCCCGCCCGGACATCTGGGATAACCCGGCCACCGCATGGGCAATCCCGCCGCGGAAAACCTTCATCGCCTCATGGTTACCTGACTGGATCTCACGTAACGCGTCCAGCATTCCCATACAGTTTTTTTCTCCTTCTCAGATCACAGTTTAACAGTACCGCTACGCCACGCTAGCCAACCCCTTCCAGTAATGGGACCTCGTCGCCCGGGCAGTTCTCTTCCACCGCCCTGAGACGTCTTTCCATCACCGAGTTGCGCACCAACGAAGCAACATCAAGGATGAGGACGACGCGCCCGTCGCCGAGGATGCTCGCCCCGGTGATGCCGTTGCTGCCGCCGACAAAATGGTCAAGCGACTTCACGACGAGCTCCTGCTGCTCCAGCAGGGCATCCACGACGAGGCCGACCTGACTGCCGGCATATTTCACCACCACGACGTATTCCGCGCCGGCATTTTCCCCTGCGTCGTCGCTCCAGCCGAAGATTTCCTCAAGCCTCAGGAGGGGCAGGACATTGCCCCGGAACATCGTCACCTCACGACCACGCACCGTTTTGATATCCTGCACCTTCAGCTTGTTGGACTCCACAATGCTGGAGAGGGGTACGGCACAGATCGCCCCGCCGATGTCAACGAGAAGGGCGGGAATGATGGCGAGCGTCAGGGGCAGCGTAAGGGTGAAGGTGGTGCCCCTGCCGGCCTCGGAGGTAACCGCCACCGAGCCGCCGAGAAGCTCAACGTTCGTTTTCACCACGTCCAGTCCCACACCGCGACCGGAAAGGTCGGTAACCTTCTGGGCGGTGGAGAAACCGGAGGCAAAGATCAGGTTGATTGCCTCCTCATCGCTCAGCCGCTCGGCAGCCTCGGCAGTCAAGAGCCCCTTCTTCACCGCAGACTGGCGGATCTTCTTCGGGTCAATTCCCCGCCCGTCGTCCTGCAGGGTGATGATGATGTTATCCTCGTGATGGTAAGCAGAAAGGCATACCGTGCCCGTCTCGGGCTTGCCACTGGCCAGGCGTTCCTCGGGGGGTTCAATACCATGGTCCACGGCATTACGCAGAAGGTGCATGAGGGGGTCTTTAAGGTGTTCGATGACGCTGCGGTCAACCTCCGTCTCCTGCCCCTCAATGATGAAGTCCACCTTCTTGTTCAGCTTGCGGGCAACGTCGCGCACCAGCCGCGGCAGGGTGTTAAAGACAATCTCGATGGGCAGCAACCGGATAGACATGACGTCTTGCTGGAGCATACTGACGATCTTGCTCATCTGGGCAACGCAATCATTCAGGCTCTGTACCAGATCATCATCGTGGTACTTGTTGGCCAGCATGCGGCTGATCTGGGAAATCTGATTGCGCCCGATAACGAGTTCCCCCACCTGCTCCATGAGGGTATCAAGGCGGGTCACGTCCACTCTCACGGACTGGCTGATCCTGGTCGTCTCCTCCCTGCCCTGCGGTTTCTCTCCGCCCGCAGTCCCCCGGTTCACCGTCTCCTTACCGGGGGCATCCGTTGCGGTGAGGTCACCGATCGCAATGCTTGCGATCTCCGGGACCCCGTTGAGCACCTTCATGATCTCGCTGTCCGTGCATCCGGCGGTGACGACAAGCTGGAGGTCAAAGCCGGCATTACCGCTTTCTATCTCTTCCCGTGATGGATGGGAGGCAACGATTTCAACAAGGGCTGAAAGCTCCTGGATGATCTGAAAACAGCGTACCGATGCCCACGAGGACTCCTTGTCCAGGGCTACGACCAGACGGTAGACACGTTTGCCTTCCTGCCTTGCCTTTTCTATCTTTGCTCGGGCTTCCTCGCCAAGCGCCAGAGTCCCTGCCTTTGAGCCTGAAGTCTCGGCCGCGGTCCCGTCACCCTGCATCACCGCCGCAAGTTCTTTCAGGGCGGTGGTGATATCGGTGGCCGGGGCATCTGCCTGCACCAGCTCCTTGCGGAGCAGGCGCATCATATCAAGCCCGTGGAGCAGGGCATCCACCACCGACGGGCCGACGGCAAGCGTTCCCTTGCGCAGCCCGTCGAGCACGTTTTCCATGGCATGGGCCAGCTCCGACATGCGCTGGTGCCCGACCATTGCCGAAGACCCTTTAAGCGTATGCGCGGCACGGAATATTTCCTGCAACAGCTCCGGGTTTGCCGCTTCTTTTTCCAGCCTGATGATATCCTCGTCAAGAAGCTGGATCTGTTCATCAGCTTCCTGCAAGAATAGCTTGAGGTCTTCCTGGTTGATACCACCGGCAAGTTCCATGACGATTCTCCCGGTCAACAGGATTTATTTCACCGAAACGATCCAGTTACTTTGCCCCGGCGGGCACTGCCTTGCCCCCCTGCCTGGGAGGCTGCCCCACCGTGAGGTTCTCTCCGCTGAGGAGCTTATCCAGGTCAAGCAGGATGACCATCTTGTCGGGGAGTTTGGCAATACCCGAGAAACAATCGTGATTTGACGCCGTGATGATATCGGATACCGGCTCAACCGCATCAACGGGAATACGGGCAACCTCGGTGACGGCATCAACGATGATCCCCAGGGTGGTGTCCTTGATATTGACCACCACGATGCGGTTGCTCTTGTTGCTCTCTCCCTTCTCAATGCCGAACCGCTTGCCCATATCAACGACCGGTATCACCTTGCCCCGGAGATTGATGACACCCTCCACGTAAAAGGGCGCCTTGGGGACCTTGGTGATTGGCTGCATACGGATTATCTCGTGAACGGCGGCGATATCCAGCCCGTAAATCTCGGAGCCAAGCTGGAAAAGCACCATCTGTTTCTCCGCCGTGATGATGTCCTTGACCATGTCAAACCTCCTTAAGAATCCGGACTTTCTGCAGGAACACCTACCTCCGGTGCTCTCAAAGCATTGCCTGCCTTTAAGCAATCACGGGTGGGGGCCCGGCAGATGAGACCCCCACCCGTTTTCCGTCAGGGGGCTAGACAGCCACGGTATCCTTTATGGGATGTACTTTCTTCCTGCTACCGTTACCGCTGCCATTGCCGCTACCATTACCGAGCTCTTCGGCGGTTTCCTGGACACCCGCTGCCAGTTTGAAGACCGCAACTGCCTGCTTGAGTTCCTCTGCCATGCCGGCCAGGGCCTTGGAGGAGGCCACGACCTGCTGTACCTGGGCCGCCATCTCCTGTGCTGAGGCCGACATCTGCTCGGTTGCGGCGCTGTTCTCCTCAATCGTCGCCGCAACGTGGCTTGCGGACTCGCTGACCCGGTTCTTGTTCGCCGTCATCTGCTTGGTCGCGGCGAGGTTCTTCTCCGCGCTCTTGCTCACTGCATCAATTACCTTGACCATCTCGCCCGCCGAGGCACTCATCTCCTCAGCCGCCGCGGAGATCTGCTCTATCTGCGAGGTCATGCTGTTGATGGCATCAAGGATCTGATTGAGCGCCATACCGGCCTCGTTCGCCAGGTTGCTGCCTTCCTCTGCCTGCTTGGCGCCTTCGGTGGAGGCCTTGATGGACTCGCTGACACCCTTCTGCACCGAGCCGACCAGAGCCGCGATTTCCTTCGTTTCCTTGGCGGTGCGCTCGGCAAGCTTCTTCACCTCATCGGCAACGACGGCAAAGCCGCGTCCCTGCTCACCGGCACGGGCGGCTTCAATGGCCGCATTGAGCGCAAGGAGGTTGGTCTGTGCCGCGATGTCGTCAATGACCGCGATCATGCCGCCGATCTCTTCGGAGTGCTTGCCCAGCTCGGAGACGCGCTTGGCGATCTCCTGCATGCTGAGGTTGATCTTCCTGATACCTTCAATGGTCTTTTCCACCGTGCTGCTGCCCTGCTTGGCGACCTCGGCGGCCTGGGTGGCGCGGTTGGCCGCTTCCTGGGCGCTGGCTGCCGTCTGCTCGGCAGCACTGGACACCTGGTGTACGATGCTGGTAGCCTGCTCCACCGACTTCGCCTGGTCAAGGCTGCCGTTATTGACCACATCAATGGCCTCGGCAAGCTTGGCGATAGCCTCATTGACCTCGGCGATGCCCTTCGTCTGCTCCTCGGCACCCTTGGCGATCTGCTGGCTGACGCTGGCGATCTGGTCGGTTGCCGAGCCGGACTGCTCGGATGCCGTGGCAAGCTGGTCACTCGCTGCGGCGATGTTGGCCGCATTATCGTTTACCTTCTTGATGAGCTGGCGCAGGTTGGTGACCATCTTCACGAAGGCATTGCCCAGCGTGTCTTTCTGCGACCTCGGTTTTACCTCAACCGTCAGGTCACCCTGAGCAATGCGGTCAGCCGCCTGCGAAATCTCATACAGGTAGTGGACAACATTGTTGAGCGACTGGCCCATCTGGCCGGTCTCATCACCCGAGCTGATGTCCACCTTCACAAGGGTATCACCGATGGCAAGCTTATCGGCGACCTTGGCTGCCTTCTTGATGTTGCTGCTGATCATGCGGCTGAAGATAAAGACGAAGGCGGCACACACA
>JAOAEN010000107.1 GCA_026416775.1 Dehalococcoidales bacterium | reverse complement strand
GCACAATAACCGCATGCCTGTCAATAACGAAAAGGAAAGGACCGCCTGCCTCTGGCGGCCGAAACACACCCCACCCCCCTCCTCCCATCAGGCGGAGATATAGGGACCTGATCAGCCCTATCCGCCTGGAGAAAGAGCTCAAGGAAAGATGCTTTGCCCAATGCCGGAAAAACCCCTTACCAGAGAGGCGGGACTATCCACATGCGATGGAGAGTAAGAAACATGTGGAGGCTTTTTTATCTCCTACCAGAATCAGCTCCATCTGTCTTTTGACTGTGGGTGCATACCTCACCCCTTTATCCCCTCTCCAGCCTGCGGCATCTTCGGGAGCCCGCAGTTCTTTCTGGCTGGAGAGGGGAATTAAAGTGAGAGGGGGCGAAGCCCCCTCTAAAAACTCCCCCTTCAAGCTAGGTTTAACGATTAAAACCTGAGGGGGAGCAAAGAGGGGGTGAACCCCCTCTTAATTTTCATCAAGCGAAATACATCAATCCCGTGCTGGGAGAGTAAAAGAAGGGCGAAGCCGTTATCTATATCCACCCCTCACATAGCTGAGTAATCAGTCTGATGCGTGGAGTCAAGAGGGGCACCGCCCCCTCTTAATTTTTTTTTATTTCCCCCTCTCACACATCTGAATCTACCAATCACGCAGATGTACCTGTGTGAGAGGGGGATTAAGGGGGTGAGTATGAAAGGGCAGCCAGATGCAGACAGAATCAACCTGTGTATAAAGGGGAAACCAACAGGGTAAGCACAAGAAATCAGCCAAACGTAAACAAAGCCAGTGTTTCACGGGGGCAAAGCGGACGGGCACGAGGAATTATCCGGATACAAACCTGACCGGACTCTTGACCTTCCGAACTTTCCATGGCCTGCAAGTTGCCCATGGTGGCATAAGGCGTTTATAATCAGAGTGTATGAAGGTGATTTCTCGCCATGACTGGCACCTAAGCCCACGGCAGGCAGTGGAGGTCCAGCGGCAGCTTGCCTCAGAGGTGCGCCGGAACGGTGATGTCGGCCCGGTAAGGCTGATAGGCGGGGTGGATGTCTCGGTGGACAGGTTTACGGGGGAAGGGACGGCAGCAGTGGTGGTGTTGAGCTATCCCGCCCTTGAGCCAGTTGAGATGAAAATCACCCGCGGGCGTGTCGGTTTCCCCTACGTACCGGGGCTTTTGTCATTCCGGGAATCGCCGCTTGTGCTCGGTGCCTGTGAGAAGATCGAGAATGCCCCTGACCTCATCCTGGTTGACGGGCAGGGCATCGCCCACCCGCGGCGGATGGGCATTGCCTCGCATCTGGGGCTGCTGCTTGACATCCCCACGATCGGCTGTGCCAAGTCCCGACTGTGCGGGGAATGCCGGGTGCCGGCAGATGGCGCCGGTAGCTTCAGCGAGATTACCGATGGCGGCGAGGTCATCGGGGCTGCCCTGCGTACCAGGGAGGGGGTGGCCCCGGTGTACGTGTCCGTCGGACACAGGATCAGCCTTGATGCCGCGATACGCTGGGTGATGTCCTGCGTCCGCGGCTACCGTATCCCGGAACCGCTGCGCCTCGCCCACCAGGCGGCGGGGGGCAATCTCAGCCTGAAAACTTCCACCATCCGTACCGGAGCCGATGAGGGCTACCAGCGGAGCCTTTTCTAACGGAGTGAAGACTATGCCGGAGCTTGAGGGAAAACTTGAAGAACTGAAGCAGCGCTTTGCCACTGATCTGGAGCATCTTTGACATTGCGGGCAGAGAGAGGGAAATCAGCGCGCTGGAAAAGGAAACGGTCGCTCCCGATTTCTGGGGAGACCCGGCGCGTGCCCAGGCTATCATGCGGGAGCTCAGCGTGAAGACGCGCCTCGTCCAGCACTGGCGCGGGCTGGAAAAGAGGCTCCATGATTTAACCGAACTCGTCAGCATTGCCAGGGGGGACGACGTGCTGGAGGAGGAACTGGCCCGGGAACTTGAGAAGTTCAGCCGGGAGCTCGATGAGCTTGAGTTCCAGCTCGCCCTGCGCGGGGAATACGACGCGCGTAATGCCATCCTGGCAATCCACGCCGGCGCCGGAGGCACCGAGTCGCAGGACTGGGTGGAGATGCTGATGCGGATGTACCTGCGTTGGGCGGAGCGGCACGGCTACGAAGCCGAAGTGCTGGACAGCTCCCCGGGCGATGAGGCCGGGCTTAAGAGCACGACCATTGCCATCAGCGGCGATTATGCCTATGGCTACCTCAAATCGGAGCACGGGGTGCACCGCCTGGTGCGCCTTTCCCCGTTTGATGCCGACCATGCCCGCCACACCTCTTTTGCCCTTGTTGAAGTCCTGCCCGAGGCAGAGACCAATGTTGAGGTCAACATCAACCCGGAAGACGTGCGGGTGGACACCTTCCGTTCCAGCGGCCCCGGCGGTCAGCACATGCAGAAGACGAGCAGCGCGGTGAGGCTCACGCACATTCCGACCGGCACCGTGGTCACATGCCAGAGCGAGCGTTCCCAGCACATGAATAAGGAGCTTGCCTTCAAGATCCTGCGGGCACGTCTCCTTGAGAAGGAGATGCAGAAGCGCGAGGAGGAGAAGGCACGCCTCAAGGGAAAGAGGATTGAGGCCGGCTGGGGTAACCAGATCCGCAGCTACGTCCTGCACCCCTACAAACTGGTGAAGGACCACCGCACCGGTTACGAGACAAGCCGTGCCGAAGAGGTGCTGGACGGTGCGCTTGACGGTTTCATCAATGCCTACTTGCGCTCCCTGATGGGGAAGGAAAATGACTAGAAGAGCTGTGGTGACGGTACTTCCGGTCCTCTTCCTGGTGGTCTCCCTGCTTTGTGGGGTAACGGAAGCCAGCGAGCCGATAAGCGTCCTTGAAAGCTCCGTGGTGGTGGACTTCCCCGGGAGTATCACCTTCAAAATCACGGCGGGCGCAGGCAGCAGCATCACGGATATCCGGCTGCACTACACGGTTAACCGCATGTCCCATGTCAGGGTGGTGAGCGAGGTACCTCTGGTCTTTTCTCCCTCGTCCCGCGTGGAGGCGCGCTGGGTGTGGGACATGCGCATGAGCGGTGGGTTACCCCCCGGCAGCGCCGTGGACTACTGGTGGACGGTCAGGGATGGTAACGGCAACATGATGGAGACGCTGCCGGAACGCGTCCTCGTGGAAGACCGCCGCTACCGGTGGCGCAACCTGAGCGAGGGGGGCGTTACCATTTACTGGTACAATGGCAGCGATGGTTTTGCACGCGAGCTCATGACGGCGGTAAACAGCGCCCTGGCAAGGCTTGCGGAAAGCACTGGCGCCGTGCTGGAAAGACCGGTATACCTCTATATCTATGCCAGCTCCAGCGACCTGCGCGGTGCCATGATCTTCCCTCAGGAGTGGACCGGGGGTGTTGCCTTCTCCGGGTTTGACACGATTGCCATCGGTATTTCACCGGATGGTGCCGGGATGGACTGGGGGAAACGGGCAATCGCCCATGAGCTAACGCACCTCGTGGTGCACCAGATCACCTTTAACCCGTATAATTCACTGCCTGTCTGGCTCGACGAAGGGCTGGCAATGTTTACCGAGGGTGAGCTTGAGCCTGCCTTCGTTGAGATCCTCAACCGGGCAGTAAGAGAAGATAGGCTTATTTCGGTGCGCAGCCTGGCAAGCCCGTTTTCCGCCTTTACCGAGCAGTCCCTCTTGAGCTATGCTGAGAGCTACGAGATTGTGGACTACCTCATCCGCAGCTTCGGGCAGGAAAAAATGCTTTCGCTCCTCAACGTTTTCCGGGAAGGCTGCGGTTACGATGAGGCACTCGGCAGGATTTACGGCTTTGACATGGACGGGCTTCATGCCCGCTGGGTTTCTGCCCTTGAACCCGCGGTCACCGACTAGGCAGGCTATCCCTTCTGCCCCGAGACTACCGGGGGCTTCCGGGTTGCCCTGAGACTTCTTGCGATTACCCGGGCATCATACAGGGCATTATCGGACGCGCTGTAGGTTGCCCCGCACTGGATACACTGCACGTAAGTCCCGAAGTGGTCGCATTCCAGCGAGAGGTCACCCCCGCACCTTTTGCATGCCTTGGGTCGTATGACGTACAGCATCGCTGCCCCCCGGTCAATCCCCTGTACTATAAATGATATTGGCATGCGTGCCGGGATAAATCTGGAAAGCCCCCGAATTTCATGGGGTGGTGGCTCTAAATCAGGTGGTAGTTTTTACCGGGGGGTTACCCCCACACCGCAGGGCTGTATTCAGGCGGATGGCAGAAGGACAAAAGAGAAAGAGACGGTAACCGCGGCTACCGCCTCTTTGCCAGTGCCTCTTCCGGACAACATGGCTTCCCCGGGCAGGTCCGGCTTCTTCCGGCTACTCCCTCATTTCGGGCTTTGTCTTGTCTTCCGGAGTCCGCACGTAGTGCGAGGTGAGGGCAATATCCATGAAGACGATGGGCTTGCGGATTACCTTGAACTCCAGCGGAGTGTGGACAAGCCCGGCGGGAATGTAGATGAAGCAGGTCTCGGTAATGACGAATTTTTCCTGTTCCCCCTTGGGACCGACGTAGAGCCAGACCTCGGCATCAAAATCATTCACCCTTGTCGCATCCGCATTCTGGAAGGCGAGGAACTGGTCAAACTCATGGGTATGCGGCTCGTTGATCATGAGGAATGGCTCGGTGACACAGAACCAGTCCATGCGGTAGCCCGAGTTCCACTCCCTGCCCCAGATATGGAAGGAGGGCGCGGTGAGCTGAGGATAGAGCTTGGTAAAATCACCCACGGGTCTGCTCTTGTAATACTTGGCATATTTTTCAGGGACGTGCATTTTTCTTCCTCCTCGGCAAGATTTCTTTTGCCCTCATTATATGCTGGGGCCAGTCTTCGTTTCAAATACAGATATACTGCGCCGGTTCTCTCCGGCTTTCGGCGCGCATCTCACCCGCCGCGCGCACAGGGCCCTATCCATAGTCCCTCTCCTCTTAAAACAATTCTTCCCGTCTTAAAAAGAACTGAAAGCCCCAATAGCTGAAAGCGGGTAAGAATGGGGGCATTCCCTCTAAAACCGGCCCTCACCGTCTTGGGTCATTGATACAC
>JAOAEN010000106.1 GCA_026416775.1 Dehalococcoidales bacterium | reverse complement strand
CTGCTCCGTGCAAGGCGGCAGACGGTGTGCGGACCGTTCAAGTGGCTCTGCATCACGATGCACACCGCCGTTGTCGTCATCCTCATCTTCATCACCGAGGTCATCGTGGCATTCGGCAACATGCTCGGTAAGGCCCAGAGCACGATGCCAAAGGTCAACGATGCCGCCCTCTCCAGCCCATTCTCAAGCTTCAACCTTTCGGGGCTGGAGATGATGCACAACCTCGTCCTTCCCCTGGTACTGATATTTACCGTGGCGGATGCCCTTGCCCCGTATTTTGCCGAAGGGGGCAGTAAATACAAGATACTGAACAATCTGGGGATCACCGGCACCATCTCGGGGGTTGCATTACTGGTGCTGCCGACACTCGCCCACGCCCTGTTTACGTCCGTTAGCCGCATTTAAAAGGAGGACAGCCAGCATGGATGCACAGAATGAAAACGATGAACTTGAAGCAATGGAAGCCCAACTCAAAGAGGTCAAGGATGAGCTGAGGGAGATCCTGCTCGACATCCGTACCTACCTCATGCAGATGCAGACACCCATCCATGGTGACCTCATGAAGCAGGGCCAGCATGAAGAGCTGAGGACAGAAAGGGGGTAGAGTCCCATGGAAGACAAAGACAGGGAAAAGACGCTGAAGACCCTGCAGGAAGAGATCAAGCTACTCAAGGGGGAGATAAAGGAATCGCTGGCAAGCGTCCGTGATTACCTGCTTAACATGGAACTGCCATCGCCGGTCGTGGTGGAAGACCTTGCGGACGACGGAAAGCCACCCACCTCCCCGGCGCCGGGCCGTCCCGAAGACAAGAAGGCAGCGCCGGTTGAAGAAAACGAACCCGAGCTAGAAATAGCCGATGATGAAACCTTTACCCTGGACGATATTACCGAGCCGGCGGAAGAAAAAGTGGAAGAAATTCCCCAAAGCGAGGTGGAGGAGGTACCCGCCGAAGAAGAGGAGGAAGAAGAAGCTGAACCTGAGGATGATGAAGAAGAGGAACCGGCAGAAGAGCCGGAGCTTCCTCTGAAGGAGAACCCTATGGGCTTAGAGAAATTAGCTCCCGAAAACATCACCACCCCAAGGGTCAACATGCTGGCAAACCTGCTCAGTTGGGTTGCCAGGGCGAAGAAAGAGGTCGGTTACGAACGGTTGCCCATCCTTCTTGAAATCTACGGGATAAGCGGCCACCTCAGCCCGGAAATGAAGGAAACCATCCTGCATCTTGCCGAAATCACCGGGGACTCGGTTGACACCGAAAATAATGCTGATGTCTGGAGCCAGGTCCTGCTTTCGCTCCACGGCATCCTTACCGGAGGCGATGCCCCCCGTCATCCCATAATCCCGTCATCGCTGCTTGCCAGAGAAAACGCCGCCCCACCTCAGGGGAAACCGGAGGAACCGGCAGGCGAACAACCGGAAAATGAGAAGGAAGAAGCCAAAGAGAGCAGCACCCCCTTCAAACTCAAGCTGGTCTTCCCCAACGGGGACGGGAAGGAAAAAGAATTCTGCATCAACCTCACCCCGGATACCGAAGGCAACAGTGGTAACCACAAAAAGCAGAAAGGCAATAACTCCGAACGCAAACCGAGGAGGTGACCCCAGCAATGCCACAGGTGAAAAAGGAAGCCATCGTCACCGGGATCGCGGAGGTGGATGACAGGCTGGGCGGAGGCATCCCACCTAACTCGCTGTGCCTCGTTGAGGGGCATTCCGACTCGGGCAAAAGCGTGCTCTGCCAGCACCTCACCAACGGCACCCTGATCAACGGTGAAATCTCCGTCGCCTACTACACCACCGAGAACAACGTGCGCAGTCTGATCAGGCAGATGGATTCCCTGGGAATGAACATCCTCGACCACTTCCTTGCGGACCGCCTGCGCATCTATCCGCTCACCTTCCGGAGCAATATGCAGGCGGACAAAAAGATGTTCCACATGCTGATCCACCACTTCTCACGGCAGCCGCAGCAGTTCAAGCTGATCATCGTGGACTCGATCACCGTCCTTGTTGCCCACAGCAACCCGACGGTGGTCATTGACTTCTTTTCCCGCTGTAAGGACCTCTGCGACATGGGGCGGACGATCATCATCGTCGCCCATACCTATGCCTTTGATGAAGAAATCCTCGCCCGGACACGCTCGCTGTGCGATGCCCGCTTCAGGTTCCGCCTGGAGCAGGTCGGGGACAGCATGGTGAAGATCATGGAGGTCCTCAAGGTGAGAGGGGCTGACCGACCGACGGGAGACGTGGTCAGCTTCGACGTTGAACCCAGGATCGGGATGAAGATCATTCCTCTGTCCAAGGCAAGAGTCTAGGAGGAAGGCAGATGCTGCTTCTTCCGTTCGAGCTCAAGGCATGCCCCAATGAGTGCGGCTATGAATGCGGCACCAAGCTGGACAAATGCCCCGTGTTCCAGGCTCTACCGGAAGAGCTACAGGCAATCTGCAAGGACAACCTGCACCTTCTGCAGTACCTGCACATCCTCAAGAACAATGAAATTGCCGTCCCGCAATACTACGAAAAAATCGACCGCAAGCTCAAGGGGACAAAGAACCCCAACCTGATCTACAGGGTGGGGAACGAGGTCTTTGTCCACATTCTGGCAAATCCGGAAGACGTGCGCGATTATTACATCGCCATTGAGCCCTGCGTTGTTGACACAAATAACGGCATCCTCGATGAAGTTGAGATAAGGCTCGCGGACTACGTTGAAGAGCTTGAAGGCGTCACCGATACGAAAAAGCGGTTTGAGCTCATCATGAACATCGTGGACAGGATCGTCACGGTCGGCAACGGGGCTGTCCCAAAAGCAGAAGAAAGCGCACAGGGCAACGGGAATAACGGCAACAGTAACAATGGCAGTAAACCCAAGAGCAAGAAGGGCAAGATCACCCTTTCCAGGCTCCAGTACAACAGCCTGCGTTACCTGCTCAAGCGCAAACTGGAAGGCATGGGGGCACTCGACCCGATGATCATCGACCGCAACATTGAAGATATTTCATGTTCCGGGCTGGGCAATATCTTCGTGGAACACAAGATCTTCGGGGGGCTGCGCGCCAGCATCGGCTTTGAGACAAACGAAGCCCTTGACAAATTTGTCATTGAGCTTGCCGAAAGCATCAAGCACCCGGTGACCTTCCGCGAGCCGGTCGTCGATGCCACCCTGCCCGATGGGTCACGCATCAACATCGTCTACGGCTCCGATGTTTCCAAACGCGGGTCAAACTTCACCATCAGGAAATTCAGCGATACCCCGATGAGCATCCTTGAACTCATCGGCTTCGGGACCCTCAGCTACGAGATGGCAGCCTATCTCTCCATCATCCTTCAGGAAGGGATGAACGTCTGGGTCAGCGGCGAGACCGCATCCGGTAAAACTACCCTGATGAACGCCCTCACCACCTTCATCCCGCCCGAGGCAAAGATCGTGAGCATTGAGGATACTCCGGAAGTCCAAGTCCCCCACCATAACTGGATACGCGGCGTTACCCGTGGCTCCACCAAAGGCAGCGATGCCTCCGAGGTCAGCATGTTTGACCTCCTCAAGGCCGCCCTGAGGCAACGCCCCAACCTCATCATCGTCGGCGAGATCCGCGGTATTGAAGGCGCCATCGCCTTCCAGGCAATGCAGACTGGCCACGCCTGCATGAGCACCTTCCATGCCGCTTCGGTGCCCAAGCTCATCCAGCGTGTTACCGGCAACCCCATCAACGTGCCCAAGTCCTACGTGGACAACCTCAATGTCGTCGTCATCTGCCAGCAGGTGCGCCTTGCCAAGGGCGGGCTCGGCAGGCGGCTCACAAGCATCAATGAGATCGTGAGCTACGACTCGGTAAGCGACTCGTTCTCATTCATTGAAGTATTCAGTTGGGACCCGGTGACCGATACCTTTATCTTCCGGGGCAATCAGAACTCCTACCTCCTCGAGCACAAGATCGCACCGCGGCGCGGCTTGCCTGAGGAAAAAAGACGCCAGATCTACAAGCTCGTGAAGGAGCGGGCGGAGATCCTCAAGCGCATCCATGAACAGGGCAAGACCAATTTCTATGAACTCTATGCCATACTTTCCAAAGCCTATCGTGAAGGCTATTTCCGCTAACGGAATTCGTGAGGACCGGGCAACTGAATGAAGCCCGGCAAGGAGGTGACAGATGGGCCTGAAAAGCTTTATGGGCTTCGGGCGGAAGCCAAAGGAAAAGGGAAATAACGATGAAGCGGTGCTGGATGATGTTACGGCGGAAAGAATCGCCAAGATGGAGAACCGGATATATTCCCGGGCAAAAGACCTGAAGGAAAAGGCAAAACAGCTCAAAGAGCTTTCCAGCAAGCCCGCACCGGATGAAGATGTCGATATCGGGCCGCACCAGCCGATCGGCGAGCTCGAGGTGGAGAAAGACGCCGAAAATGTTGAAGAAGATGAGCTGGAGCTGGAAGCACTGCCGCCGCTTCCGGGAAACGACACAACCCCGGCTGCGGAGGGTGAGATCAAGGTCGTTCAGGTGAGTCTGAAAGACATTTCACCCCCCGCAAAAGCCCCTCTCAAAGCGGAAGAAATCAATACGAAAGGGATGCAGATGCCGTCACAACCAAAAGATGCGAAGGATAAACAGCCCAAACCCGCGGCGGGTGCCGGAAGCACCCCCGGCAAGGACAAGCAGCCCAAGGTGGATCTTTCCGGGGTCTCCTTCTCCGAGCTCTTCAGCACCGACGAGGACGATGAAAACCCGCTTGCCAGCCTGATCAACTCGCTGCCGGACGTCACCACCGAGGAAATCATGGAAGACATCGAAGAGGTCAAACGGATCATTGAAGAGTGGCACAATGACAACACACGCCAGTACTATTAAAGCTACGGGAAAGCTACCAGACACAGCAGCAGGGAAATCCCCCAGTAAGATGGGGGGTTACCCTAGTTGTCCGTGGTGCTTTGGCGGTGCTACCCTGAGAGTGGAAAGGAACACTTTCGGGACATCCGAAAGCCGTCTTGCGGCGTTTCTGCCGTTAAAGCGGCGCGAGGAGAACCGGGACAACATGATCAGCCGTAAGCGAAAAGAAAAGGGCCTCCGGGCTAACCGGCACCTGCGCTACATCATCGGGGTGATGCTGCTGTGCTCCATTATCTACTATTTCCC
>JAOAEN010000105.1 GCA_026416775.1 Dehalococcoidales bacterium | reverse complement strand
ATGCCCCCTGTGTGAGAGGGGGATAAAGGGGGTGAGCTTGAAAAAATCAATCGCGCAGAAAGGACCACCCAAATCTTACTTGACAAATCCCCACCATCATGCTAAATTAGGTGTAACCTATTATGTAAAGGCTGTGAACCGGAAGAGTAAGCCTCAAAGCGGGGCTCAGAGAGTCGGGTAAGGTGTGAGCCGATGCCAGCGCCGGGGCTGAATGGGCCGGGGAGCTGCAAACCGAAAGGCAAAAGGGAAGGAAGTCCCTCCCGAGAAGCTGAGTAGGCTTTGCCGCAGGGGAAGCGTTAACTCATCCCGGAGTATCGCTCTTAAGTGAGATGCAAGGGCTGTACTCGCCGAGATGTCCTTTCCTCCGGGAAGGACAAGAAGGGTGGCACCGCGGAGCTCACGCCCCCGCCCCTTTTTCAGGGCGGGGGTTTTTGTTTGGGTGGAACATGTACCAGCCAGGTCTTGAAGAGGTAAAAAAACTGAAGAACGAAGGAAACCTCGTTGCGGTTTTCCGCGAGATCAAGGCAGATCTCGAGACGCCGGTCTCCGCCTATCTCAAGATTGCCAGAGGGAAATACTCTTTCCTTCTGGAAAGCGTCGAGGGCGGCGAAAGGCTGGCACGATATAGCTTCATCGGCACAGAACCGGCACGCACCATCAGCACCAGAAGTACTACAAGACCAGCCGACCCGCTCAGGACTATTGCAAAAATGCTTAGCAGGTTCAAACCGGTAGCGTCTGGCAGGCTACCCCGCTTTCAGGGTGGCATGGTCGGCTACCTGAGCTATGAAGTAGCCCGGTGCTTTGAAAAACTCCCCGCCCCGGAAAGCGACCCGATAGGACTCCCCGAAGCCTGCTTCATGTTCGTTGATAGCCTGCTCATTTTTGACCACCTCACCCACAAGATCAAGGTGGTGGCACAATGCCCCCTCGAGGGGGATATTGATGAAAACTACAGCAAAGCGGTGCAGAAGATTGATAGCCTTGTAGCAAGGCTCAGCCAGCCCCTGCCGCCTGCAGAAGACCCGCCTTCACAACCCGCCACCACCCCCGAAATCACCGCCAACATCAGCCGCCAGCAATTTGAAAAAATTGTCCGCCGCATCAAGAAACACATCTACGATGGAGATATCATTCAGGCGGTGCCGTCGCTGCGCCTCGCCCGCCGCACGAAAGCCCCGCCATTTGCCATTTACCGGGCACTGCGCTCCATCAACCCTTCACCTTACATGTACTTCCTGCATTTGGGAGATTTCCACATCATCGGGGCTTCCCCTGAACTGCTCGTCCGTGTCGAGGATGGCATCGTCTCCAACCACCCTATTGCCGGCACGCGCCCGCGTTCACCGGACAGCGAGAAGGACAGGGCCCTTGCCGAAGAGCTGAAAAACGATGAAAAGGAGCGTGCCGAGCATGTGATGCTGGTCGACCTGGCACGTAATGACATCGGCAGGATCAGCGCCCCCGGTACGGTTGAGGTCACCCAGCTCATGGAGGTCGAGCGCTATTCACATGTGATGCACCTTGTCTCCCATGTCCAGGGTAGACTCAAAGAAGGGCTTACCCCGTATGACGCCCTGCGTGCCTGTTTCCCCGACGGCACGGTTACCGGGGCGCCGAAGATACGCGCCATGGAGATCATCGCCGGGCTTGAGCTGGAAAGGCGCGGCCCTTATGCCGGGGCAGTCGGCTACTTTGATTTCGCCGGCAACATGGACACCGCCATCACCATCCGCACTATTATCCTCAAGGACGGCATCGCCTACGTGCAGGCGGGTGCCGGCATCGTTGCCGACAGTATTCCGGGTCGCGAATACCAGGAATGCCTCAACAAGGCGCAGGCACTCCTCAGCGCCATTGATAGCGCCGAAGGCAGGTAGATTATGATCCTTCTTATTGATAACTACGATAGCTTCACGTATAACCTCTATCAGTACCTTAGCGAGCTGGGGTACGAGGTCATGGTGGTGCGCAATGACAGGATCACCATCCGTGCCATCTCGCGTCTGGCACCGGAGCACATCATTATCTCGCCGGGACCGGGAAGGCCCGAAAATGCCGGCATTTCCAACGAAATCATCAGGAAATTCGGCGCACATATCCCCATCCTCGGCGTCTGCCTCG
Organism: Dehalococcoidales bacterium; assembly: GCA_026416775.1. GTDB lineage: Bacteria > Chloroflexota > Dehalococcoidia > Dehalococcoidales > RBG-16-60-22 > JAOAEN01. The sequence goes on along the minus strand of JAOAEN010000105.1, from coordinate 3,101 downwards.
GGCACCAGTGCATCGGTTATGCCTACGGGGCAGTTGTCGCGCATGCTGGTGAGATAAGGCACGGGAAGACCTCACTCATCCATCACGACGGCAGGGGCATTTTCCGCGGCATCGATAGCCCGTTTGTCGCCGTCCGCTACCATTCCCTCGCCGTGAAGCGGGAGACCCTGCCGGAATTCCTTGAGGTAAGCGCCTGGACGGAAAACGGCATCATCATGGGGCTACGCCACCGCGTTCACCCGGTGGAAGGTGTGCAGTTCCATCCCGAGTCCATCCTGACCGCACCGGGAAAAGAGATCCTGAAGAATTTCCTCACGCTTTACCACAAACGGGAAGCCCCGGTCAGCCCGGCAATGACGGTAAAAACCGGGGTCTCCCGCAGGGGGAAACCATGATTAAAGAAGCCATCAGCCTGCTTGTAGAAAAGAAAGACCTGACCTATGAAGAAGCCTATTTCGTCATGGGCGAGATCATGAACGGCGAGGCAACACCGGTCCAGATCAGCACCTTCCTCACGGCGCTGCGCATGAAGGGCGAGACTCCGGATGAAATCGCCGGTCTTGCCGCCATGATGCGCGCCAGAGCCATGCCGGTTGTGATTGACGCCCCCGCCATGGATATTGTGGGGACGGGCGGTGATGGCTCGGGAAGCTTTAACATCTCGACGGCGGCGGCCTTCGTTGTCGCCGGCTCAGGGGTCAGGGTTGCCAAGCACGGCAACCGCGCCGCTTCAAGCCAGTGCGGGAGTGCCGATGTCCTTGAAGCGCTCGGCGTGGAGATAAACCTGAGCCCCGAGTGGGTAAAAGAATGCGTGGAAAAGGTGGGCATCGGCTTCATGTTTGCCCCGGCCTTCCATCCCGCCATGAGACATGCCGCCCCGGTAAGGCGGGAAATGGGCATCCGCACCGTGTTCAACATCCTCGGTCCGCTCACCAATCCCGCACATGTGAAGTACATGCTCCTCGGGGTGGCAAGCCGCGAGCTCGGAGAAAAGATTGCCTTAGTGCTCCACCGTCTCGGGATCAAACATGCCCTCGTCGTCCACGGGCTTGACGGGCTTGACGAGCTTTCCATCAGTGGCAGATCCCTGGTATGGGAAGTGAGCGAGAAAGGCGTTGCCAGGCCCTGCGAGGTCTCGCCGCGCAGTTTCGGTCTCAGGGAAGCACCACAATCGGAGATAAAGGGCGGTAGCCCTCAGGAAAACGCTATCCGGTTAAGACAGGTCATGGAGGGAGAAAAGGGAGCACTGCGTGACATCGTGGTCATGAACGCGGCAGCAGCCCTGGTAGCCGCCGGCATCACCAGCGACCTCAAGGAAGCCGCCGGACTGGCACAGCAGTCAATCGACCGCGGGCACGCCCGCGAAAAGCTGGAAAAACTGATCACCCTGACGCAGAGTTTCAAGAACAATGGCTGATACGATACTGGAGAAAATCCTCGCCACAAAAAGGGATGAGGTGGCACGACAGAGGCAGACCGTGACGCTATCGTCGCTCCGGGAGCACATTTCCCGCAGGAGGCCCCCGCTGAGTCTCGCCTCCGCCATCAGCGGCAAGGGAATAAGGCTCATTGCCGAGGTGAAGAAGGCCTCGCCGTCAAAAGGGGTCCTCTGCCCCGATTTTGACCCGGTGGCCCTGGCAGAGACCTATGCAGCAAACGGTGCCGCCGCCATATCGGTGCTCACGGAAAGAGAGTACTTCCACGGCAGTCTGGACCATCTCGCCGCAATACGGGAAAGCGTGGCGCTTCCCATCCTGCGCAAGGACTTTATCTACGATGAATACCAGATCTACGAGTCCGCCGCCTTCGGGGCAGATGCCATCCTGCTCATCACCGCCATCCTTGCTCCCCGGCAGCTCGTCGGGCTCATTTCGCTTGCCAGAAATCTGGGACTGGAATGTCTCGTTGAGGTACATGATGAGAAGGAGCTTGAAGACGCGCTTGATGCCGGGGCTGAGCTCATCGGGATCAATAACCGCAACCTCCACACCTTTGAAGTTGACCTCGGCACCACGCAGCGGCTGCGCCGGCGGGTACCCCACGGTAAGCCTGTGGTGGCGGAAAGCGGCATCAGGACACGCGATGACGTGAGAATGCTTGAAGCATGTGGTGTGAACGCCGTCCTTATCGGTGAGGCGCTGGTCACGGCAGAAAACATTCCCGAAAAGATCAGGGAGCTTCTTTCATGACAAAAATCAAGATCTGCGGGATAAAAAGCGAAGAGCACGCCGTCGTTGCCGCTGAAGCCGGGGCAGACTTCATCGGGCTGGTGCTGGCACCAAGCCCGCGCCAGGTAAGCCCTGCCACCGCGGAAAGGATAGTCAGTGCGGCGCGCGAGACGGAGAAACCGGTGATGACCGTGGGCGTCTTTGTCAATAACGATATTGACACGGTAAGACGGCTGAGCCGCAGATGCGGTTTTGACTGGATACAGCTCAGCGGCGATGAGCCTTGGGAATACTGCACGGAGCTTGAAAAACCGGTCATCAAGGCGTTGCGGATAAGCCGGTCAAGACCGCCGGAACAAGTCCTACAGGACATCACCCGCGCGCAGAAAATCCTGCGGGGAAAGCAGGCTATCATCCTCCTTGACACGCATGATAAGTCCCTCTACGGGGGCACCGGTAAAACATTTGACTGGGACCTTGCCGTGCCGATTGCCCGCAGCTTTCCCGTCATCATCGCCGGTGGGCTCACTCCCGAAAACGTGGGGACACTCATCAGGCAGGCGGCACCATGGGGGGTGGATGTGTCAAGCGGGGTAGAAAGCGGTGGCATTAAAGACAGCGAGAAAATCAGAAAATTCATCGAGGCGGTGAGGAGGACCGATGCCGTATCCTGACAACAGGGGTTACTTCGGACGGTTCGGAGGAAGGTTCGTGCCGGAAACGCTCATGCCGGCACTGGACGAGCTTGCGCAGGCTTACCGCGAGGCGGTGAATGACCCTGCCTTCATAGCAGAGTTTGATAGCCTCTGCCGCGACTATATCGGGCGCCCGACCCCGCTTTATGAAGCAAAAAAGCTCACCGCCAAGACGGGCGGAGCCACCATCCTGCTCAAGCGGGAAGACCTCGCCCACACCGGGGCGCACAAGATCAAC
>JAOAEN010000104.1 GCA_026416775.1 Dehalococcoidales bacterium | reverse complement strand
TGGCTGGAGAGGGGAGTAAGAGGAGAGGGGGTGGAGCCCCCTCTGAATACTCCCCCGTTCAAACAGGCCAAAGATTAAACCTAGAAGGGAAATAAAGATGGGCACCGTCCCCTCCAAAAACTCCCCTTCAAGAGAAATCTCACGCCTTGAAAGCGGCTTAACCACCAATGCATGAAGGGGAATAAAGAGACCCAACTTTCTGGAAACTCTTTTCCCCTTTTCAAACGGGCTTAACGATTGAAACCTGAGGGGGAGTAAAGAGGGGGTGTACCCCCTCTTAAATTTCGTCAACCGAAATATATCAATTCCGTATGAAGAGGAGTAAGAATAGGGAGTGTAGCCATTACTTTATCCCCCCTCAAATGGCTGAACAAAACAGCCTGGTGCGTGGAGTAAAGAGGGGCACTGTCCCCTCTTTAAATTTCTTTCCCCCTCTCACACAACTGAATGTGTCAATCCTGTAGATGCCCCTGTGTGAGAGGGGGATAAAGGGGGTGAGCACAAGAAATCAGCCGGCTGCAAGAAAATCAACCTTTGAGGGGGGAATAAAGCGGGTCTACAAAGAAGACTAACCTGATGCAGGTAGAACCAGCCTCTTGAGTGGAGGGGTAAATGGGATGGGCGTAAGAAGTGGGCCGGATGCAGACAAAAACCTTCCTTTCCACGGGGGTAAAGGGGGTGATCATGGGGAATCGGACCGGAGCGGTCGGCCCGGGCTTCTACCTGTTTTTGAACTTATGGCGGGCATGACTCAAAATATGTCACATGGAATCTAGCCCAGGCTTTTCTTCAGCATCTCAAGCCATGCCGCCGACCTGACGTCCTTCTCCAGGAGGTACTTGAGGTAGGCGCCGCTTATCTTCTCCACTTCGTGCAGGGATTCGGGATCGATACCAGTGGCGGGGATAGCGGGGTACTCTGCCCGCTGGAGGTGCCGCATGATGCCCTGTGCGGCGGGTGATACAGGAAAGCCGGTAGGCTGCATCTGCCGGCAGGAAGGGCAGAGCATGCCGCCTGCCTGAGGGCTGAAGAAGTTTGTGGTCTCCGCAAGGGCCGACCGGCAGTTGACGCAGGTATCAAGCTCGGGGCGGTAGCCGGCACCTTCCGCGAGGTGCAGTTCGAAGAAACGCAGGCTGACCTCCGTGTCCTCCCCACGGCAGAGCCTCCGGAGCGTGTCCAGCGTGAGGCGGAAAAGCGTGAAGTTTTCCTGTCCCTCGGGTGTGAAGTGGTAGACAAGCTCGGCAACGTACAGCCCGCACGAGGAAAGCCAGAGGTTATTGCGCAGCGGGAGGAAGGCATCTATGGTCTGGGCTCCGGTGATGGTATCAATATTCCGCCCGCGGGCAAAGGATACCTGGCTATAAGTGAGGAGCTCAAGATGACCGGCAAGCTTGCTTTTCGGCTTGCGCAGGCTTTTGGCAAATCCCTGTATCCTGCCCCGGTGCGGGGTGAAGAATGTGATGATACTATCGGCTTCGCCGAGCTTTGTCTTTCTGATGACGATGGCTTCCGTGCGGTACTCGCGTTCTTCAGGCATGGGCTATCCCGTTAGCCGGGGAAAAGACAACCGGACATATTCACTCAAGTATATCGGGAGCGAGTGAGCCCGTGCAAGCGGGCTGAAAACGCGCGGGATGCAGTTGAAAGCCCTTGGGTTCTAAAATTCCTGCCTGCCTTCAAGTGCCCTGGTGAGGGTCACATCGTCCGCATACTCAAGCTCGGTGCCGAAGGGAAGCCCGCGGGCAAGGCGGGTGACTCTGATGCCCAGGGGGGTAATGAGCTGGGCAAGGTACATGGCGGTCTGTTCTCCTTCGGTATTCGTGTTGGTGGCGAGGATGACCTCCCTCACCGTGGTATTCTTCAGTCGGTTGAGCAGGTCCTTCACCCGGATGCTGTCCGCCCCAACGCCCTCGCTTGGAGAGATGGCGCCGTGCAGGACGTGGTAAAGCCCGCGGTAGGCCCCGGTGTGTTCGATGGCGATGACGTCCTGAGGCTGTTCCACGATGCAGATCATGGTGCTGTCGCGCCGACTGTCGCGGCAGATGGCGCACGGGTCATTCTCGGTGACATTGCAGCAGACGGAGCAGAGGTTGACGCGCTGTTTCAGCGAGGTTATGGCTTCGGCAAGCGCCCTTGCCCGCTCCTCGGGGGCACGCAGGAGGTAGAAGGTAATGCGCTGGGCACTCTTGGGGCCGATGCCGGGAAGCCTTGAGAATTCTTGTACGAGCCTTCCGATGGCATCGGTTGCCGGGCTGAGTGGTTCCTGCTTGCTCATCGTGCTCCTTTTTCACAAGCGATGGTTGGCAGACCGCGGGTAGCCGCGGGCTACATGAGCCCCGGGAGTTTCAGCCCGCCGGTGAGTGCCCCCATTTTCTTGGCTGCCAGTTCCTGGGCTTTTGCCTGTGCTTCCCTTACGGCGGTGAGCACGAGGGCTTCCAGCATCTCAACATCGGCGGGGTTGACCACCTCAGGTGATATTTTTACCGCGGTGATCTGCTGCTGCCCGTTCATGGTAACCCTGACCGCCCCGCCGCCGGAACTGGCTTCAACGGTCGTATTTGCCAGTTCCTCCTGGATCTTGAGGAACTGCGCCTGTAGCTTCTGTGCCTGCTGCATCATGTGCCTGTTCATGGCTCCTCCGTGTTGATGACCTGAGCGCCCAGGTCTAATGCTGCCCTGACAAGGTGGTTATTTTCGTGCTCGTAAACACAGCGCAGCCGGCAGGGACGCCCGAGGAAGTTGCTCACAATTTTTTCGGCAATCTTCAGGTTTTCCGTATTTTCCATCTTTTCCCTGTGGTACTGGTGCTTGAAGGACACCGTGAGCAGGTCGTTTTCCAGTGATATCGGGCGGGCGCTGCGCAGCAATGCGGCTGCCGGCGTTTTGCCCATGCCATCCGGTGCCTCCTTGATCATCCGGCTCCACTGCTGGCGCAGGTGCTCGAGCAGGCTTACCATTGCCGGTGGGGCGGCGGGATTTTCCTTTGTGGTGGGGGATGCCGGGCTGGTCTTCTCGGTGACCGCGGGGCGGCTGGCGGGTATCTCCACCGGATTCTTGGTCTGGAGCGGCGGGCTCCCGGTGGCAGACTTTGGTGCCGGGACGGCTTCGGGCGGTGCCGGCTTCGGTGCCGGTTTTGTTTCCGTATGGGAGGCGGTACAGTCCACCGCGGCAAGCTCAAGGGGCAGGGTGGAGTAGCTGTCCAGGCTCACCTCAAGCTGGCTGAAAGCCCTGACCGCTTTGAGGATGAGGGAGAGGCTGGCTTTACCGGCAAGCGCCTTGAGCTCGTTGAGTTCATCCGCGGGAAGCTCGACGACCTCCGCCGAGCCCGTCCTTGCGAGGAGCAGCAGCCTGAGGTACTCCATGACCTCGCGGTGGAACTGGCGCAGGTCAATGCCGTCGCTGCTTGCCCGGTTGATGGTCAGGATGGCGGCTCTGGTATCGCCACCGACGATGTGTCTTACCAGTTCTCTGGCGCGCTCATCTCCCGAGATACCGAGCAGGGACTGCACCTGGGAGAGCGTGATCTCGTTCCCGTAGAAGGTATTTGCCTGCTGGAGGAGGTTGAGGGCGTCGCGCAGGCTGCCCGAGGCTACTCGGGCAAGGAGCTTCAGGGCTTCCTCTTCAATCCTGATGCCTTCTCCCTGGCAGACGCGGGAAAGACAGGTTACCACGTTTGCCTGGGTGTGGCGGTGGAAATCAAAACGCTGGCAGCGCGAGAGGATGGTGGGGAGGAGCTTATGCGGCTCGGTGGTCGCCAGGATGAATATGACGTGGGCAGGTGGTTCCTCAAGCGTTTTGAGAAGCGCATTTGAGGCTTCATTGGTGAGCATGTGGACTTCATCAATGATATAGACCTTGTAGCGGGACTGGGCCGGTGCGTAGTTTACCCGTTCCCTGAGCTCACGGATCTCATCAATGCGGCGGTTTGATGCTGCATCCACCTCGATGACGTCCAGTGCCCTTCCTTCGGTGACCGCCTGACACATCGCACAGGAGTTGCACGGCTCACCCCTTCCCCCGGTAAGACAGTTGACCGCCTTTGCCAGGATGCGGGCGGTGCTCGTCTTGCCCGTGCCGCGCGGGCCGGAGAAGAGATAGGCATGGGAAACCCGCCCGCTCTCCAGGGCATTGAGCAGGGTACGGGTGACATGCTCCTGCCCGATAATATCCGCAAGGCGTTGCGGACGCCACTTGCGGTAGAGGGTCTGGCTTGCCATGACGTTTTTATTATACTCCAAAACGGGCTGATGCCCAAGAAAGGGATAAGAGGGTTTTTTCTAGCCGGTTTCTCAATTTATAGCGGGGCAGGGGATTGTTTACGAGTGAGGCGCCCCCCTTTGCCAGACTTCCCCATCCAAACGAGCCGAACCGACCGGCACCCGAAAGGGCGTTAGTGATGGGACGGGCCTGCCTCTGGTCATTCTTTTCTCTCCCCTCTCACACAGCCGGACCTATCGTTCCCGCAGGTATCCCTTTGTGTGAGAGGACTAGGGGGGTGGGTTTGAAGGCCCAACAGATGCAGGCAGAGCGAAATTGGAGCTTATTCCGGAGGCCGTCTTCTTTTTCAAACGGGCTTTGGTGGGTTTTTGCCGGCGGAATGCCCGCCGTGGATTGCTGCCCGAGGTGACCCTGCGGGGGCATTTCCCGGAGGATGACCCAAAAAAGAGAGGGGGATTTCCCTCCCCCTCTCTCGCAGTGTCTCTTGTGATTTTCCCCGTCGGCAGGCGCTTAAAGGAGCGACGGGATATCTTTGGAGGCCTCTTCCAGAGTGCGGAGTCTGTCTTCGGTCTCCTCCTGCCGCTTCTTGAACTCGGGGATGAGCTCGGTGGAGCGGACGTAGTAGTCGCGCACCTTTTCCACGTCACTCAGTTCCGAGAGGATCACGGTAACGTCCACGGTGCCCTTCTCGCGTGGGTAGTCGCCGTTGCGGATGATGGCTTCAGGGGCAATGTCCCTCATGTAGTCACCGATCTCCTTGATCATGTCAAGGTTCATTTCCTTGGCGGGACCGGAGACGAGGTAGAGGGCGCGGCGTGCGTCCGCCGGGTTGCACTTGAGTGAAAGCTCGCTGATGGCCTCGTCCATCGCCTGGATGCCCTTCTGGATCTCGCGGCCCTTCTTGCGGAAATCGCTCTTGAGCTCAATCGGCAGCTTGAAAAGCGGGGCATCGGTCCTGCCGTAGCCGATAACCGTCCAGCCGACCACCGTCTGGATGATGTCGCCAGCATGAAGGAGCTTGGCACCGATGAACTTGGACTTCTTATC
>JAOAEN010000103.1 GCA_026416775.1 Dehalococcoidales bacterium | reverse complement strand
TCGCAGGGATGCGTGCAGACGCGGCTGATGATGCCGGGGAAGGGCAGCGTCTTCTTGATCAGGGCAAGGGCTTCATCAAATTTCCCCTCTTTTATCAGCCCGACATAGCCGCGGACGTCAATATGCAGGGGGCAGGTCGCCTGGCAGTAAGGCGGACTGCTGGCGAGGCATTTGTCCCTGTCCACCTCGTAGGGAACGGTCTTTTCACCCGCCTCGCGCTTGCGCCTCTGGTCAAGGATGTTGCAGAGCCTCCTTGCCACGATGACCGAGGGTCCCTCGTATTTCAGCGCCTTTTCCAGCACCTCAATAAGGCGCGGCAGGTCAAAAGAGTCCACCACCTCAACGAACTTCACCCCGCTTGCCCGGGCGATATCCTCAATCCTCACACCCAGAGCCGGGTCAGCAGGGGCACCGGGGTGGGGTTGAAAACCGGTCATGCCCGTGGTGGAATTGTCCATCACCACCATGACCGTCCTTGCTCTGTTGGTAACCGCATTGATCATCGGGGGAATACCGGAATGGAAGAAGGTGGAGTCACCGAGGTGCGCCACCACCGGTACATCAAGCACATGGGCAAAGCCGTTGGCAAGTCCGAAGGCACCACCCATGCAGATGGCAATGTCATCGGAATTGAGCGGGGGATTGGCGGCAAGGGCATAACAGCCGATATCCCCGGTCTTCACCGGCTCACGCCCCGTCTCCTGCTGGTAGCGGCGGCAGGCAATATTGATGGCATAGGCTGTCGCCCGGTGGGGGCATCCCGCGCACATCGCCGGGGGACGCAGAGGGAGAAGCGGACTGACATCCTCGCGAAGCCGGTCGATTGCCGCAAAATCAACCTGTGGTTTAACACCGGTCATCCGGCTCAAGGCCTCGGCGATGATCCGTGTGGAAAGCTCACCGGCAAGAGGGAGCACGTCTTTACCATGAACCTTCACCGCAAGGCCGGCATCCTTGGCAATGACCTTGATGCCGTCCTCAACAAAAGGCTCAAGCTCCTCGCAGACGAGCACTTCCGGCACCGAGGCAAGGAACTCACGTACCATCTTCTCGGGAAGCGGGTACGGTGTACCAACCTTGAGGACCGATACCCTGTCTTCAAGCCCCAGCCAGCGGATCGCCTCAAGGGCATAGCCATAGGCAATTCCGCAGGCAGCCACGCCGAGCTTCGCACCCTTCCGGATGACAAGCTGGTTATAGGATAGCTTTTCCACCGCTTCTTTGATCTTCGCCATCCTCTGGATGAGAAGACGGCGGTTGATGCGGAAATTCTGCGGCAGACATACCAGCTTCTGGAAGTCCCTGACGAACTTACCCTGCCGCTTCTGCGCCTCAATCCTGCCGAGGGTAACATCGCTCCGCGCATGCCCGATGCGCGTTACCGAGCGGAGCATGAACATCTGCCCGTATTCTTCGCTGAGCCGGTAGGCATCCACAAGCATGTCCTTGGCCTCCTGGGCGGTAGCCGGCTCAAGCACGGGGATATAAGCCTGTCGCGCAATATAGCGGTTGTCCTGCTCGTTCTGTGAGCTCCACTGCCCGGGATCGTCCGCCGAAATCAACACGAGCCCGCCGCGCGCTCCCATGTAGCTTGCGGACATGAGTGCATCATGGGCGACGTTCACGCCAACGTGCTTCATCACGGCAAGCGCCCTCAGCCCAGCCACCGAGGCGGCGATCGCCACCTCAAGGGCAACCTTCTCGTTGATCGACCATTCGGCATAAATCCCGAGCTTCTCGGCAAGCTCCGTCAGGGTATTCATGATCTCGCTGGAAGGAGTACCGGGATATGCCGCCGCCACCTGCACCCCCGCCTCGATTGCCCCGCGGGCAATCGCCTCGTTACCCAGCATGAAAAGCCTTGCACCGGGGGCATCCGAAGTAAGCGTTATCTCGCTGACTTTACTGTCCAAGATAGACCTCCTCGCCAGAGCAAAAACTACTCGTTAATCAGGGATAAAGACGAAAAAGAAAAAACTGATAAGCTCCCGAGTTACATTCTACACACTGATAAGCCCGATTGGCAAATTGCCATTGCGATAACTGCACTGTGTCTCTATCGAAGGACTTTCCGCCCCGTCTCCCCATCTGCGGCCGGGAACATCGGCGACAAACTAACGCATTTGATGTCCGGAGGATGAAAGAAAGAAGAGATCTGCCCTCTCTTAAAAGCAACTTCCCCCTCAAATCGAGCGGCCTATCCATACCGAAGGCACAGTAAGGACAGGAAAAGTCGCGCCGCCTTCTAAGACTGTTCCCCTATGGTCCTTGATACATACCTCACCCCTTTATCCCCTCTCCAGCCAGAGACTTCTTTGGAGAGCCGCTGCTATTCTTGGCTGGAGAGGGGAATTAAGACGAGAGGGGGCTCCGCCCCCTCTAAACTCTCCCCCTTTGAAAAGGACAAAGATTAAACCCTGAAGGGAAATAAAGAGGGGCTTTTGTCTCCTCTAAAAACTCCTCTTCAGGAGAAATCTCCCGCTTTCAAAAGGGACTGACCACCAATGCATGAAGGGGAATAAAGAAAAGAAATTACCATTTCTGGAAACTCTTTTCCTCTTCTCAAACGGGCTTAACCGTCATAACCTAAGGGGGAGTAAAGAGGGGGTGCACCCCCTCTTAATTTTCGTCAACCGAAATACATCAATCCCGGATGAAGAGGGGTAAGAATAGAGGGGGCAAGGCCACCTCCGAGACTCTCTCTTATTAAAACGGCTAAAGATTAAACCCTCACGGGGAGTTAAGAGGGGCACCGTCCCCTCTTAATTTTTTTAAATTTCCCCCTCTCACACAACCGAATCTGTCAATTCTGTAGATGTCCCTGTGTGAGAGGGGGATCAAGGGGGTGAGCACAGATAATCAGCCAAAGGTAAACAAAGAGCAGTTTGTCTGCGGGGATAAAGGTGGTGGGTATAAGAAATCGATCGGATGCAGAGAAAAAGCATTTCTTGAACTCTTGATGCCTATCTGGTATCCTTTTTCTGGCGTTTGTGCGCATGTTTGATTATGATGCTGTCATCATCGGTGGTGGTCCGGCGGGACTGACCGCCGGGCTTTATCTTGCCCGTGCAGGGCGGCGGACGCTTCTCGTTGACCGCGATGCGCCCGGAGGCTATCTCAAAAACATTGCCCTTGTGGAAAACTACCCCGGTTTTCCGGAGGGTATTTCGGGTGCCGAGCTTGCCCGGCGCATGGTGGAGCAGTCGCAGAAATACGGGCTTCGCTTTGAGACCGCCGAGGTCACCGGTATTGAAGTCTTTTCCGGGACGCGTTTTGTGAGCTGCGGCGCTGGCGGCGGCTTTACGACGGCGGTGGTCATCATCGCTGGCGGTGCCCGGAATAAGAAGCTCGGTGTGCCGGGTGAGACAGAGCTTTCCGGGAAAGGCGTCTTTGAATGTGCCCTCTGCGACGGGGGGGCCTATGCTGGCAGGGTGGTGGCGGTCTGTGGCGGGGGCGACTCCGGGGTTACCGAGGCACTCTACCTTGCGAAGATTGCTTCCAGGGTCATCGTTATTGAAGCCATGCCACGCCTCACAGCAACTGCCATCCTGCAGGAAAGGCTTCTGTCTCAGCCAAACGTTGAAGTGCGCTGTGGTGCAAGGGTAACTGGGATTACGGGTAGTGGAAAGGTGGAAGCTATCGTGCTTTCCTACGGGGACAGGACGGAGACGGTGGCGGTGGATGGCGTCCTCGTGCACATCGGGCTTGAGGCCAATACCAGTTACCTTGAGGGGGTCATTCCGCTGGATAAGGAGGGACAGGTCATCGTAAGCGGGACGATGGAAACGGAAGTCCCGTTCGTGCTGGCGGCGGGTGATATCCGGAGCGGCTCACCAAGGCAGATCACGGCGGCGGTCAGGGACGGTACCATCGCTGCCATTTCCGCGCTAAGGCTGCTTGAGCGGGAAGGCTAGCCATGCCCGGTATAGAGAGGGGTGTTTTCCCCTTTCCTGGGCGGGCACCATGTCTTCTGTGTCTGAAAGTTCACCGTCCTTGCTCAAAAACCCCCGGCGTTGAGAAAAACCGAGGGAAAGGCCGGGCCCAGGCTACTTTTGCTGGTTTTCCCTTATTGGCTGTGGTTCGCGGGGGATACCATCCGGCGCCCTGCCGGATACCTTGACGATTGCCCTCACCTTGCTCGGGCAGGCGGTGTAGCAGGCCCCGCATCTGATGCATTTTACCTGGTCGATGACATGCACGGTGCGTTTTTCACCGCGGATGGCATCCACCGGGCAGACGCTTGCACATCTGCCGCAACCGATGCACTTTTCCGGGACTATGTAGTAGCGGACTAATGCCGCGCAGCTTGCCGCCGGACAGATCTTTTCTTCAATGTGCGCTTTATACTCGTCCATGAAGTAACGCAGGGTGGTAAGGACGGGGTTGGGTGCGGTCTGCCCCAGGGCGCAGAGGGCACCCAGTCTTATCTGCTCGCTGAGCTTCTTGAGGAAGTCGATATCGTCGCTTTTGCCCTCACCGCGGCATATCCTCTCCAGCACGTCAAGCATCTTTCTCGTTCCGACGCGGCAGGGGACGCATTTACCGCAGGACTCCGCCTGTGTGAAGGAGAGGAAATAGCGTGCCACGTCCACCATGCAGGTGTCCTCGTCCATGACGACCATGCCGCCCGAGCCCATCATGGCGCCGGCAGCGGTGAGCGATTCGTAATCAACGGGCTGGTCGAGGTGGGCTTCGGGAAGACAGCCGCCCGATGGACCGCCTGTCTGGACCGCTTTAAAGCGCTTGCCGCCGGGTATGCCGCCGCCGATTTCGTAAATGATGTCGCGCAGCGTGATGCCCAGAGGCACCTCGATGAGCCCGGTGCGGTTGACCTTGCCTACCAGGGAAAAGGTCTTCGTGCCGCGGCTCTTCGGAGTACCGTAGCCTGCCCACCAGTCGGCACCCTTTTCCAGGATGGCGGTAACGTGTGCCCATGTCTCCACGTTGTTGATGTTGGTCGGTTTGCCCCACAGCCCGGAGGTAGCCGGGTAGGGTGGGCGGGGACGGGGCATACCACGTCTGCCTTCAATGGAGGCGAGCAGCGCCGTCTCTTCCCCGCAGACGAAGGCGCCGGCCCCCTTCTTTATCGTGATGTTGAAGCTGAAGCCTGACCCCAGGATGTTTTCCCCGAGGAGCCCGTACTCTTCCATCTGGGAGATCGCGACCCGGAGGCGATCTACGGCGAGAGGATATTCGGCACGGACATAGACATAACCTTCGCTGGCACCGATGGCGTAGGCGCCGATGAGCATACCCTCAAGCACCGCGTGGGGGCTGTCTCTTATACACAT
>JAOAEN010000102.1 GCA_026416775.1 Dehalococcoidales bacterium | reverse complement strand
AAGAGATTCCAGAAAGGGGGGCCTCTTTTCTGTATTCCTCTTCATGCATTGGTGGTTAGTCCTTTTTGAAGGCGGGAGATTTCTCCTGAAGATGAGTTTTTAGCGGGACAAAAAGCCCCTCTTTTTTCCCCTCAGGGTTTAATCTTTGACCGTCCGAAAGGGGGAGTTTTTAGAGGGGGCAGAGCCCCCTCTCCTCTTAACTCCCCTCTCCAGCCATGAATATGATGGGTTATCACCGATGCTACTGGCTGGAGAGGGGATAAAGGGGTGAGGTGAGCTCCGATGACCGGAGACAATCAGCCCCGGTTTTAGTAGGGATGGAAAATGCCTCTGTTTCTCTCCTTCGCTAATAGTCCATGTCCGCTTGGTCTGCGGTGTGCCGCCAAATTGGCAGCAAGGCTGATAATGCAGTATAATTTTGCTGAAGCGGGAAAATGAAGGGTTTTTTGCGTGAACTCCTCATCACCGTGCTGGTGGCGGTGGCGATTTTCGTCGTTGCCCAGCGCACCATCCAGACCTACGAGGTCTTCATGAGCAGCATGGAGCCGAGTTTCCATGAAGGGCAGCGGGTGGTGGTCAACAAGGCTGCCTATTTCTTCGGGGAACCGCAGCGCGGTGATGTGGTCGTTTTCAAGGCCCCCACCGGGAATGAAGACTTCATCAAGCGCATCATCGGGCTACCCGGAGACACCGTGGAGATCAGGGACGGAGCGGTCCTTGTCAACGGTGTGAGGCTGGACGAACCTTATATCGCAGAGAAGCCCGCCTATACCATGCCGGCCGTAGTGGTGCCCGAGGGAAAGTATTTCGTCCTCGGTGATAACCGCAACCACAGCAATGATTCTCACAATCACTGGTTCGTTGACAGGAGGGATATCCGAGGTAAAGCCTGGCTGTCCACCTGGCCACCGGAGTACTGGGGAGTGGTGAACAATTATCCCTTAAGCGAGCAGTTCGCCAATGCCAACAGCAAGACCGCAGAGTAGCCCATCATCTTGAAGGAGCGCCATGACGGAAAACGTGGAGCAGATTTTTGAAGCCAGCGGAGCGGTGCTCAGAGGGCACTTCCTGCTCACCTCGGGGCTGCACTCCCCCGTCTACTGGGAAAAGTCCAGGGTCCTGCAGTACCCGGTCTATACCGAGAAGCTCTGCCGCATGATTGCCGAGCATTTCCGCACCGCCCGGCCGGGCGTCGTTGCCGGGCCAACCACACCCGGCATCATCCTCGCCTACGAGGTGGCACGGCAGCTCGGCGTGCGCGGGATCTTCGCCGAGAGAGACGAAAACGGCACCGGGCGGGTCTTCCGCCGCGGCTTTGAGATCACCCCCGGAGAAAGGGTACTCATCGTTGATGACATCCTTACCACGGGCGGCTCGGTCAGGGAAGTGATGAGCGCGGTGGAAAAGCTGGGCGGAGGTATCGTGGGCATCGGCGTGCTCGTTGACCGCTCAAGCCAGAAGATCGATTTCGGCGTGCCGTTTTTTGCCTGCCACAGGACGGAAGTCGTCACCTATCATCCGGAAAACTGCCCCCTCTGCAGGGCGGGTGTCCCGCTGGTAAAACCGGGAAGCAGCCCGTCAAGGACATCATAAGGGTGCTTCCCTCACAACCGAATACCTTCCTGAGCAAGGAGGCTTCCGATGGGGGCAGCAATCGCCATTACCGTGCTTGCGGCGGTCCTGATTATCGTCCTCAGCATCTATATCATGCGCCTCATCTACGAAAAGCGCTTCCGCGACTGGCGCGACCAGGCGATCGTCCAGTGGCAGAAAGCACTCGAAGAGGCAAAAAAGGTTGCGGTTGCCCAGAGCCGGGCGGTGCTCGGGGGAAAGTTCACCGAGCAGATCGTACCCTTTTTACCCGGATTTCGCTACGATCCCACCGAGGTGAGGTTTATCGGCAGCCCTGTTGACATGATCGTTTTCCCGGGGCTTGCCCGCGGCAATCCCGAAGAAATCGTCATCCTGGAAGTGAAGTCAGGCAGAAACCCGGAGCTGACGCCGGTGCAGAAAAGGCTCCGCGAGCTTGTTGAAAACAGCATGGTGCGCTGGGAAGAGATCCATCAGGTCATTGATGGAGCTGACGAAACAGCCGGGGCCTAGTTAACCACTCCGCCCGAATTCCCTCTCGAGGTGGGCGGTGCCCAGCCTTATCATCGTGGGGCGCCCGTGGGGACAGGTGTGAGGATTTTCCGCCCCTTCAAGCTGCCGGACAAGAGCGCGCATTTCGTCGTCAGTCAGGATATGCCCCCTCCTCACCGCACCGTGGCAGGCAAGCGAAACCGTCATCTTCTCCCGCCAGCGGCTGCTTTCTTCCGTGATGAGACCATCAATGGTCTCGCGCAGGGCAGATTGCCAGTCGTCACCGCCGAGAAGGGCCGGCACCGCCCGCACGAGATATGCCCTTTCGCCGAAGATCTCAAGGACAAAGCCGAAGGCGGAAAGCTCCGGAAGGCACGACTTCATGACGGCTTCCTGCCGCGGTGCCACCTCAAAGACTGCCGGCACAAGCAGACCCTGTACCTCGGGCTTCCTTGATGCATGCTGCCTTTTCAGCGCCTCGTAGCGTACCCGCTCGTGCGCGGCATGCTGGTCAATGAGATAAATCCCGTCTGGTCCTTCGGCAACGATGTAGCAGCCCATCGCCTGGCCCAGCACGCGCAGCACCGGGACCCCCGCCGGGACCGGCGCCGGAGAAACGTCATCCCTCCGCACGGTGCCCTCCGGACTGACCATTTCCATCCGGGGGGACACGGATTCTTTCACCTCATAGATGGCGGTAGGCTCCTTCAGCTCCGGCACCGGCATTTTGGCAAGGAGGGACTGCCTTACCGCATGGTGTACCACGCGGAAGATCTCGCTTTCATGACGGAACTTGACCTCACTTTTTGCCGGATGGATGTTCACGTCCACCTCCGTGGGTGGTAGCATTATGTTAAGCACCACCACGGGATACCTTCCGCTCAGGATCAGCCCCCGGTAGGCTTCCTCCACCGCATAGCTGAGGAGCCGGCTTGCGACCCAGCGGCGGTTAACGAAAAAGGAAAGGACCCCCCGCCCCGCCCTCGCCACTTCGGGAGCGCTCACCATGCCAGCCACCTTCACCTGCGGTGAGGGAGACCTCTGCCAGCCGTTTTCGACTGCTACGGGGAGCATCTTTCCTGCCACATCAAGGCCGTAAACGCTGGCGATAGCATCAAGGAGACTGCCCGAACCCGTGGTGTGCAGGCTTTCCCTGCCGTCAACGACGAGGGAAAATGCCGTCTCCGGGTAAGCAAGGGCGTACTGGCTCACCACGTTGGCGATATGGGCATTTTCCGTGGCCGGGGACTTCAGAAACTTGAGCCTTGCCGGCACCCGCTGGAAAAGGTTACGCACCACCACCGTCGTACCGCGGGGACGTGCCTGCGCGGCCCTGCGCACCAGCTTCCCATCACTGAGCACGACGAGCGTACCCGCCGTCTCGTTCTCCGCACAGGTGAGCATTTCCACATCCGCCACAGCGGCGATGCTGGGAAGCGCCTCCCCCCTGAAGCCAAGGCTGACGATGTTATCAAGGTCTGCCGCCCCCCTTATCTTGCTCGTGGCATGTCTTGTAAATGCCAGCTCAACTTCGGAAGCGGCGATACCGGTGCCGTTATCGGAAACACGGATGAAGTTCACACCCCCGCCCCGCACCTCAATTTCAATCCTGCCTGCGGCGGCATCGAGGGCATTCTCCACAAGCTCCTTCACCACCGAAGCAGGCCTCTCCACCACCTCACCGGCGGCAATACGGGCTATCGTCGTGCTATCAAGAATTCTGATCGGCATACCGTATTAGACCTTCTCCAGGCGTGCAAAGCTCAGGAGAAAACGCTTGATTCCCGCCCCGTCAAATGCCACCACCACCTCGGCATCGTTCTTCACCTTCTGGTAGCTCACCACGATGCCCTCCCCGAAGCGCGGGTGGCGCACGTGGTCTCCGGCCTTAAACTCGGGGAGATCAACCAGTGCCACCGGCTCATCCGGCAAGGAAGCCACACCAGACCCCCCGCTCTCCTCGGTCACCCCTATCCCTGTCCCCAGCCGCTGCAGGAGCTGCCCCGGGATGTCCAGAAGGAAGCGCGATGGCTTGTTTACCGCACTTGAGCCCATGAGGTGGCGGCGGTATGCCCGCACCAGGTAGAGACGGCTTTTTGCCCGCGTGATGCCTACGTAGCAGAGGCGGCGCTCCTCCTCAAGCTGGGCGGGGTCGTCAATGCTCCGGTAATGGGGGATGATGCCGTCCTCCATGCCCACGATGAAGACGACAGGAAACTCCAGCCCTTTTGCCTGGTGCAGGGTGATGAGCGTTACCGCATCCGGCTTTTCCGGGAGGTCATCCACATCCGCCACCAGCGATACCCCTTCAAGGAAGGCGGCAAGCCCTTCACCGGGAGGCATCTCTTTATACTGCTCGGCAACACTGCGCAGTTCAAGGACATTTTCCCACCGCTCCTCACCATCGGCAAAGCCGTTAAGATAGCTCCGGTAACCCGTCCTTTCCACGATGAGATCAAAAAGCTCAAGCACGTTGAGCTCACGGCTTCGGGCAACGAGGTTTTCCAGCATCGCGAAGAAGGCCCTAAGCACGCTGATCGTGCGGGCATTGATGGCAGGCATAGCGCCTGCCTGCGGTGGGCTGGAAAGCAACTTCAGCACCTCATACTCGCCTGTCCCCCGTTCATGTGCCAGGCGGGTCAGCTCGTCCACGGCGCGCTCCCCGATACCGCGCGGGGGCACGTTGATGATGCGCATGAGGCTCACGGTATCGTTCGGGTTCTGCACGAGACGCAGGTAAGCGATCAGGTCCTTCACCTCGCGCCGCTCGTAGAAGCGCGTCCCCGCCACCAGCTTATAGGGCATGCCGTAGCGGATGAACGCCTCCTCAAGCACGCGCGACTGGGCATTAGTGCGGTACATCACGGCACAGTCGCCGGGCTTTGCCACGCCCGCGCGCACCAGCCGGTCAATTTCTCCCACCACCCACTGGGCTTCATCTTCCTCGGAATAGGTCTCCACGAGGAAGGGGGGCACGCCCTTCTCGTTTTCCGTCCAGAGGTCCTTGGGCTTGCGCTGGCGGTTCGCCGAAATCACATGTTTTGCCACGTCAAGAATGCACTGCGTGGAGCGATAGTTCTGCTCCAGGAGCACCACCCTGGCATCAGGGAAATCCTTTTCAATTTTCTCCGCAATATAATTTACGAAATCCAATAAACTTCCTGATGGACTTCCTTCACGCTCATCAATTTCCCTGCATTTATCACACTGACAATTTCCATGCCAGTCGTTTTGAGATACCGAAAC
>JAOAEN010000101.1 GCA_026416775.1 Dehalococcoidales bacterium | reverse complement strand
TCCTTGGACTGTATGCCAACATCAGGCCGTGCTTCAGCCTCCATCCTTTTGTTAAAACCAAACATCCGCGGATGGACATTGTCATTGTTCGCGAAAATGAGGAAGACCTCTATGCCGGCATTGAATTTGAGAAGGGCTCCCCGGAAGCGGAAAACCTCATCAACTTCCTCAACCGGGAAAAGACCGTGGTGCGCAGGGACACCGGCATCAGCATCAAGGCCATCAGCGAGTTCGGGACGGCACGCATCGTGAGGTTCGCCTTTGAATACGCCCGCCGCTACCGCCGCCGCAGGGTGACCGCCACGCACAAGGCCAATATCATGAAGTTCTCCGACGGGCTTTTCCTCGCCGTGGCAAGGGAAATCGCCAGGGAATACCCGGATATCCAGTTTGAGGATGCCCTCATTGATAACCTCTGCATGCAGCTTGCGCGGCGCCCCCAGGAATACGACATCATCGTGGCACCGAACCTCTACGGCGATATCCTCTCCGACCTCTGCGCCGGGCTTATCGGGGGGCTGGGGCTGGCACCGGGGGCAAACATCGGGGCCGGGGCCGCGGTCTTTGAGCCGACGCACGGCAGCGCCCCGAAGTACGCCGGCAAGAACCGCGTCAACCCCATGGCGATGATGCTCTCCGGCGTGATGATGCTCCGCTACCTGGGTGAGGAGGCGGCCGCTGACCGTCTGGAGAAGGCCATCGCCGCGGTCATCGCCGAAGGTAAGTCCGTCACCTACGATATGAAGCTGAACCGCGATGACCCGACGGCGGTGGGCACAAGCGAGGTGGCGGATGCGGTGATCGCGAAGCTGAAGGCCGTCCGTTGAAGCTAACAGCGGCTGCTAGAATCGGGGTAGCCGTCTAAAAAAGAGACGACTTTAGAGGTAGGCTGATGAGTGCGGAAGCTGGCAACAGGGACTGCGTATTCTGCAGGATCATCCGCGGGGAAATTCCTTCGAACATCATCTACCGCGATGCCGAGGTGGTCGCCTTCCCCGATATCAACCCCGTGACCCCGGTGCACATCCTCATCGTGCCCGTGAAGCACATCCCCTCGCTTGCCGAACTCTCCGATGCCGATAGCCCGCTTGTGGGCAGGATGGTGCGCGTGGCAAACGAACTTGCCCGCAGGCAGGGGATCGCGCCGAAGGGCTACCGGCTCACGATCAACTCCGGTGCCGATGCCGGGCAGATCGTGTACCACCTGCACATGCACCTCATGGGCGGCCGTCACCTTGAGTGGAAACACTGAAGAACCGCGGGGCTTTGCTCCCAAGTTCTTCAGGTTTACCTGCATACTGCCGGGCTTCTTAACTCACCCCCCTTAATCCCCCTCTCACACGGGGGCATCTACTGGATTGGTAGATTCGGTTGTGTGAGAGAGGAATTAAAAAATAAGAGGGGCGAAGCCCCTCTTTACTCCCGTTGCTACCTCTCACTCGGGAATATCTGCGGGATTGGTAGAGTCGGTTGTGTGGGAGAGTTTTTGCCCCTCTATTTCATTCCCCGCGCGCAGAAACGACTGCGGGCCGCATGCATACCTCCGGCCGGGGGATACTGGTGCAGGGTCTCAGGGGCTGAGTGATCCCACCGCCCTCGCGATCCTCTCCAGAGCTTCCTTGAGCAGCCGGCGCGGGCAGGCAATGTTCATCCGCTGAAACCCCGAGCCCCCTTTACCGAAGAGATATCCGTCATCAAGCCCGATGCCGGCTTTTTCGCGCATGAATTTCTGGAGTTCCTCATCGCTCATCCTTAGGGCACGGCAGTCCAGCCAGAGGAGGTAGGTACCCTGGGGTCGGATCACCTTTATCTGAGGGACCCTTTCGGCGAAAAATTTGAGGGCGAATTTGAGGTTCCCTTCAAGGTAGTCAAGGAGCTGTTCAAGCCAGTCATCGCCGTACCGGTAGGCGGCTTCCATGGCGGCAAGCCCGAAGATATTCACCCCGGGGACAATACCGGACCTCACCTCGTTAAAGCTCTGCCGCAGTTTCCTGTTCGGGATGATGATGGAGGATGCCTCAAGCCCCGGCAGGTTGAAGGTCTTTGAAGGTGCCATGCAGACGATGCTGTTTTCGGCAAACTCCCCGGATATGGAAGCAAACGGTACGTGCCGGTNGCCGCGGTAGATGAGCTCACAATGGATTTCATCGGAGATCACAATCGCCCCGTTGCGGATGGCGATCTCTCCCAGGCGGACGAGCTCCTCACGCGTCCATACCCGCCCGATGGGGTTGTGCGGGTTACAGAGAATGATGGCTTTCACCCGGCTCCGTCTCCTTCCCATGCCGTGGGCGGGGGCAAATTTTGCCTCAAGGTCATCGTAGTCCATGTAGTACCTGCCGCGGCGCAGGATGAGAGGGTTGGAGGCAATCTGACAGCCGCTTTCCCGCACGGCACCGAAGAACGGGTAGTAGACCGGCTCCTGAAGGACGACCTCATCGCCGGGGCGGCAGAGAGCCCTTACTGCCACGTGCAGGGCGGGGATGACGCCGGGGGTGAAGACAACCCACTCCGGCTCAATCTTCCAGCCGAAGCGGCGCTCCATGCGGCTGGCTACCGCCTCAACGAGGGACTCGCCCACCACGGGATAGCCGTAAAAGGGATGGGCGGCGCGCTTCTTTAAAGCGTCGACGATCGGTTTTGCGGCCGGCAGGTCCATGTCCGCCACCCACATCGGGATGATGTCCTCGCGCCCGAAGACCTGGCGCATGGCATCCCACTTGGCACTGCCGGTATTCCTTCGCTCGTAAATGCGGTCAAAATCGTACTTCATAGGTGGCCTCCACGCCTGTCTATTTTATCGGTAAGCGGGGGAAGATACAAATGCGCCTGTCCGAAGGGGCAGGCACGGATGACGCTGTGGTGCAAGGGGAAACCCGGTCTTGCAGGTTTGACACGCGGAAGACCGAATTGTTACACTTTTCTTGTCCGGAGCACCGTTAGAGACTGATGTGAAGAAGATCGGCATTCTTTTCCATCCCAAAGTTAGCGCCACGCGCCTGAAGGCAGAAGAGCTTGCCCGTTTCCTTCAGGAAAGGGGTATTGCGGTCTGGCTGTGTTCCGCATGGGAAAAAGACGAGGCGAGCTGCAGGCTCAACGGCACCGATATCCTTCTTGCGGTGGGCGGGGACGGTACCATCCTGCGCGCCGCCCAGGTGGTCATCCCCGGGGATACCCCCATCGTGGGCATCAACCTCGGCCGGCTCGGCTTCATGACGGAGCTCAATAGCGATGAGGCACCGCAGCAGCTCCTGCGTCTTCTGGACGGCGAGGGCTGGGCTGACGAGCGGGCGATGCTTCAGGCGGAAATACCGGGACCATCAGGTGGAACGCTTACCGTCCACGCCCTGAACGATATCGTCGTGGCGCGGGGAGAGGTGGTGCGCCTCATCCGTGCTGAAGTCACCGTTGACGGGGAGCACCTTGCCGGTTACAAGGCAGATGCCGTCGTCCTGGCAACCGCCACCGGCAGTACTGGTTACGCCCTTGCCGCCGGCGGTGCCATTATCTATCCCCACTCGCGGGACTACCAGGTCATCCCGGTTGCCCCGCACCTCTGCCCGCCCTACCCGATCGTGCTTCCCGGGGAGGCCGTTGTCGGCATCCGCCTTGAGTCCTATCACCCGGCACTGGTGAGCGTTGACGGGCATATAAACCTGTCCCTGGCCAACGGCGCGGGCATCACGGTGAAGCGGAGCCCCCATGTCATCCGTTTTTTGAGGCTGCAGCCGAAAAATTCTTTTTACCGCCGCCTGGAAGGAAGACTGGTATGGAAATGAAAGTGGAAAAAGCCCGCATCCCCGATGTGCCCCAGATACACAAGCTCATCAACGACTACGCCGATAAGGGCGAGATGCTGCCTCGCCCCCTGAGTGAGCTTTACGAGCTCATCCGCGATTTCTTCGTCATCCGCGAGGGCGACCGCGTGGTTGCCTGCGCGGCACTGCACATTGCCTGGGAAGACCTTGCCGAGGTGAGGTCGGTGGCGGTGGCCGAGGACAGGAAGCTCCGGGGGCTGGGCAGGGAGCTCGTGCGGGCATGCCTTGCCGAAGCGGAGTTACTGGGGATCAGTAATATCTTCTGCTTCACCTACAAGCCCGAGTTCTTCAAGAAGCTCGGCTTTACCGATATTGACAAGATGGAGCTGCCGCGCAAGGTCTGGACGGACTGTTTCCGCTGCCCGCGTTTCCCCAACTGCGATGAAATTGCCCTCATCTACCGCGCCGGAGAGAAGAAATGACGGAAAAGACACTATCAAGCAAAACGGTATTCACCGGGCGCGCCATCAGGGTGCGCGTGGATACAGTGCGCACGGTTGACGGGCGGATGAGTTCGCGCGAGATCGTGGAGCATGCCCCGTGCATTGCGGTCATCCCGGTGAACGAAAACGGGGAAGTCCTCCTCGTGCGCCAGTTCCGCAAGGCGGTTGAGAAGGAGCTTCTCGAGATACCCGCCGGCGGCATCGACGAAGGTGAAGACCCCGAGACCGCCGTTACCCGCGAGATGCGCGAGGAGATCGGCATGCGCCCGCAGCGGCTGCTGAGGCTCGGCGGCTTTTACTCATCGCCGGGATATTCCAGCGAGTACCTCCACCTCTACCTTGCCACCGACCTTGTCCCCGACCCCCTCTCCGCCGAGGACACGGCGGGAATCACCATTGTCCCGGTCAGGCCGGAAGGCATCCCGGAGATGATTGCCTCCGGCAGGATCGAGGACGGCAAAACAATCGCCGGGCTCCTCTACTACCTTGCGTACCACAGGGGCTAGAAGGCTTCCGTTTTCCTCGCGGGTGGTCCTATTCGGTCGCGGTGATTATCCGCTTTCTCTTTTCTCCTCTCGGTGAGGAGCACCCCCTTACCGGGGGTGAGGTTAAAGATAGGCCAGAGGCAAATAAAATCGGCCTTTTCTTGCCTTCTTACGGCAACTTTTGTAAAGTTAATCTGTGAGCCGGAGGGAGGGAAAGACAGTTTTCGTCTGCCAGGAGTGCGGCAGGGAAAGCCCGCGCTGGCTGGGCAGGTGCCCCGATTGTCAGGGGTGGAACACCTTCGTTGAAGTGGCGGTAAGACAGCCGCCCGCCAGATCGCCGGATGTTGCGGATTTCGCAGGTGCCGTCCCGCAGCCGCTTGCCGCGCTCAAGACCGAAGCCGTAGAGCGCCACAGCACACCGATCACCGAGCTCAACCGGGTGCTGGGCGGGGGGGTTGTCGGCGGCTCCGTCGTCCTGATTGCCGGTGAACCGGGGATCGGGAAATCAACGCTGCTCCTGCAGATTGCCGGCGCCCTTGCCCGGCAGGAAAACCCCGTGGTCTATGCCAGCGGTGAGGAGACCGCCCACCAGATCAAGATACGC
>JAOAEN010000100.1 GCA_026416775.1 Dehalococcoidales bacterium | reverse complement strand
AGACAGCAGGAGAGAGAGAGACAAAACTTCTTCAGGGTGGTGCATCAACTCCATGTTAGGGGAGTAGGAGAATAGAGGGGCATAGCCCCTCTTAAAATTTATCTCCCCCTCTCACACAACTGAATCTACCAATCACGTGGATGCCCAGTGTGAGAGGGGGACTAAGGGGGTGAGCGCAAGGGAGTACTCATAGAGGGGCGAAGCCCCTCTTAAATTTTGTTTCCCCCTCTCACACAACCGAATTTATCAATCACGCAGATGCCCCCTGTGTGAGAGGGGGATCAAGGGGGTGAGTATGAAGAACCAGACTATCGCAGACAAAATATGAAAAACCAGACAATCGCGGACAAAACTAGATTATAAAATGGGTGAGCTTGAAAAATCAGCTACGTCCGGGCAAAACTGGGTTGCCCGATGAAATAAATGGGATTAGGCGTAAGAAATCAGCCAGACCAGACAAGCCCCTTTCCGTCTGGCTGTGCTATAATGGACGCTATAGGCACTGCTATGAATGGCGTATATTCAGGAGGTATGCGATGACAGGGAAGGAAAAACCACCAGTCAGACATGATATTTTCTCCAAACCGCTGCCGGAGCTTCTTGACGAGATTGAGGCAGCCGCAGCCGATGCCCGGCTTGCGGCGGACCAGGCACGTGCCGCCGGTGAAAAGGCTGCCGAGGAAGTCATGAAAAAGCTGAGGAAGCTCTTCCTGACGATGGTCCAGGACATCACTGAGGAGCTCGGCGAGGGTAAAAAATAGCTCTGTCCTCAGATACTGTCCACCGTGAAGTTATCATTACCGATGACCTTTGCCAGCTCGTCTGCCAGGTCAAGGCAGTAGCCGGTGGTGAGGTTGGGAAAGGCCATGGGGATGACTGCCCCGCCGTTGATGACGTTCAGGCGCACCTCATCCTGGCCGGGGTGGGTCTTCAGCACGGTGATGATTTTCCCCAGCCGGGCGATATCGCCTTCGGTATCCGTGGTCTGCCGGATATTGATCGTGATGCGGCGCCTTGGTGGTGCTTGCGCCGTATTGGGCCTGGCAGGTGAGTTTTCGTTTCCGTTTTTCGCGGCGGGGGGTGCGGCGGCTGCTTCTTCCCCGGGCGGCTCGTAATAGGTCACCCGATCGCAGGTTATCTGCAGTGTTTCATCGCGCTGTTTTACCTTGCCCTGCACGATGAGCTCGTTACCCTCGCGCCACATCTCCTCCGTTTCGGCATAGACCTTGGGCCAGACCATGACCTCGATCTGCCCGCTGAAGTCTTCAAGGACGGCACTGGCAAACGGGCGTCCGTCCCTGGTCGTGAGGTAGCGGGCGGAAACGACCCTGCCAGCAACGATGACGGCCTGGTCGATAAGCTCGGCGTCAATCTGCCCGCAGAAGGCAGCATTCGGCGTGTCCCTGCTGAAGACGGGGCTGAACGGCTTTTCCGAGAAGCTCACCCCGGTGAGTTCTTTTTCCCAGTAGGCCTTCTCCCGGTCGGTGGTCTCTGCCGGGACGAGGTCAAGCTGGGGCAGGGGGGCCTGTGCCGTTTCTCCCCAGAGGTCGAACATGGTGGTCTGTCCCATTTCCCGCAGGCGCTGCTCGCGCTGGGCAAGGGCAAGGATGCGGCTCACGTTCTCAAGCAGCGTGCCGCGGCTGCCCAGCGAGTCGAAAGCGCCGGCTTTGATCAGGCTTTCCATGACGCGTCGGTTCACCCCCTGGAGATCACAGCGCCGGCAGAGGTCTTCAATTGACCTGAATTTGCCGTTTTTCCCGCGCTCGTGGATAATCGGTTCAACCGCCCCGCTTCCCACGTTCTTGATGCCGGCAAGACCGTAACGGATGGCAAGCTTGCCGTCCCCGGTCTTTTCAAGGGAAAAGCCGAGCTCGCTTGAGTTCACGTCTGGTGGGAGCACCTCGATCCCGAGCCGGCGGCACTCCGCCACGGCGCTTGCCACCTTTTCCTGATTGCCGAGATGGCTGGAAAGAAGTGCCGTCATGTATTCCGCCGGGTAGTTTGCCTTGAGGTAGGCGGTCTGGTAGGCAACGAGGGCATAGCAGTAGGCATGTGCCTTGTTGAAGGCATAGCCGGCGAAAGGCTCGATGAGCGAGAAGATGAGCTCGGCGGTGTCCTGTGAATATCCGCGGCTCTTTGCACCGGCGATGAAGTTGGACTTCTCCTTTTTCATGAGATCGGCAATCTTCTTGCCCATTGCCTTGCGCAGGATGTCTGCCTGCCCGAGGCTATAGCCGGCAAATTCCCGCACGATGAAGAGCACCTGCTCCTGATAGACAATGACGCCGTAAGTCTCCCTGAGGATGTTTTCCAGTGCGGGATGGGGATAGGTTACCGGTATCTTACCGAGCTTGGCATCAATGAAGCGCGGGATATGCTCCATCGGCCCCGGCCGGTAAAGGGCGACCATGGCGGCAACGTCCTTGAAGGTGGAAGGTTTGAGCTCTTTGATATAGCGGCGCATCCCCGAGCTTTCAAGCTGGAAGACCCCCACGGTCTCACCGCTTGAAAGCAGTTCAAAGGTCTTCTTATCGTCCATGGGGAGCCTGTTGAGGTCAATTTCAATACCGCGGGTCCTGCGGATGATCTCCTTCGTCCGGTGGAGGATGGTGAGGTTGGCAAGCCCGAGAAAGTCCATCTTCAGGAGCCCGATGCGGGCAATATCGTCCATGGAGAACTGCGTGGTGATGGACTCTTCACTGCCCGCCCCGGTGCCGCGCTGGAGGGGCACGTGGTTGGTGAGCGGTTCCCGGGAGATGACCACGCCAGCGGCATGGGTGCTGGCATGGCGGGCAATGCCCTCAACACGGCGGGCGGTGTTGACCAGCCTGCGGACGATCTCGTCTTCCTGATAAATGGTCTTGAGCTCCGGGTTTTCATCCATTGCCCGGGCGAGGGTCATCCCGGGGGCGTTGGGGACGAGCCTTGCCACACGGTCAACATCCCCGTAGGGCATCCCAAGTGCCCGCCCCACGTCCCGGATCGCCGCACGGGCACCGAGGGTACCGAAGGTGATGATCTGGGCGACGTGGTCCTGCCCGTACCTGTGGGTAACGTAGGCAATTACCTCATCGCGTCGGTCGTCCTGAAAGTCCATGTCCACATCGGGCATTTCCTTGCGCTCAATGTTGAGGAAACGCTCAAAGACAAGCCCGTGCTCGAGCGGATCCAGCGGGGTGATGCCCAGACAGTGCAGCACCATGCTTGATGCGGCACTGCCCCTCACGCCGTAAAGGATATTCGCTTTCTTGGCGAAGGAGATGATGTCCCAGACAACAAGGATGTAGTTGGCGAACTGCGTCCTGCGGATAACGTCAAGCTCGTAATCAAGCCGTTCCCTGATTGCCGGGCCCGGGTTCGGGTAGTAGCGCTGCATGCCTTCGTAGCAGAGTTCGGCAAGATAGCTATCAGGGGTCTTGCCCGGGGGAATCTCGATCTCCGGCAGGTGCAGCCTGCCGAATTCAATTTCAAGGTCACAGAGCTCGGCAATGCGACGGGTGTTTTCCACCGCTTCGGGAATATCGCGGAAAAGCTCCGCCATTTCCTGTGGGCTTCTCAGGTAGAAGGTGTCGCTTGCCATCCTCATGCGCTTTTCGTCGTTGATGGTGGTGTTGGTGCCGATGCAGAGGAGCAGGTCGTGGGTCGGGGCATCGTCGCGGTTAACATAATGAACATCGCTGGTGGCGACCACAGGGATATCAAGCTCGCGGGAGAGCTGGATGAGGAAGTTGTTCACCGCTTCCAGTTCCGGGATGGGATGGCGCATGAGCTCGAGGTAGAAATGCTCGAAGTTTTCCCTGTACCAGATGGCAGCCCTGCGGGCATCCTCGTAGCGGTGGCTCAAGATGTACTGGGGGATTTCCCCGGCGAGGCAGGCACTCAGGGCAATAAGCCCCTCGCGGTGCTCGCGCAGGAGATCTTTGTCCACCCTCGGCCTGTAGTAGAAGCCTTCAAGGTGCGCCTTAGTAACGAGCCGGATGAGGTTCTGGTAGCCGGTCCGGTTGCGGGCGAGGACGATGAGGTGAAAGTTGTTCTTGTCGGCGGCGGTGCGGCTGAGGCGGCTTCCCGGGGCAATGTAGATCTCAGCCCCGATAATGGGCTTGATGCCGTTTTCCTTGGCCGTGCGGTAGAATTCAATTACCCCGTACATCACGCCGTGGTCGGTGATGGCAAGGGAATCCATCCCCAGCTCCCTGGCTTTCTGCACGAGCTGCGGGATGCGGCACATCCCGTCAAGGAGACTGTATTCGGTGTGGACGTGAAGGTGGGTGAACATCGTAACCCCGATGCCGGACTCCGGGGTTAATTATAGCATAAGGCGGTTTTTCGGGGTATGATAGATGGTGGCTGGACTGAAATGCGGATGATGGTTTGGCAGAGGTTTCTCTGGGCTTTATTCATCCTGTGCCTGCCGCTGCTCCTTTTTACAGGGGTCGTAAGCGTGGCGGTCAACCTTCCCCAGCTTTACCACTACGGTTTTCATAAGTATGGAGTGGCTGGAACCACGGGGCTTACCATCTCGGAACTGGAAAGGGTGGCCGGCGGGCTTATCGGCTATTTCAATTCCGGCGAGGAGTCCATCGACCTTGTCGTGGAGAAGGACGGCAGGCCTTTGCGGCTCTTCAACGAGCGTGAGGTTGCCCATCTCAGGGACGTTAAAGCGCTATTCCATCTCGCCTACCGGTGTGCCCTGGGGGCGCTCGGTTACTTTCTCCTTTTCCTTGTCCTGTGCCTGTTTGTCTGGCGCCGCCGTCGCCTTCTGGCGAGCGGGCTTTTCTGGGGTGGCTGCCTTACGCTGGTGCTCGTGTTTTCGCTCGGGCTCATCGCCGCAACCGATTTTGATAGCTTCTTTCTCCGTTTTCACCTCATCAGCTTCAGTAATGACCTCTGGATGCTTGACCCCACCCGTGACTACCTCATCATGCTCTTCCCGCAGGGCTTCTGGTTTGATAGCGCCCTTTTCTGCTTCGGTGCGGCGGCTCTTCTGGCAATGGTGCTGGGAGGCATCGGCTACTGGCAGATGCACGGCCCGTCACGTTCCTGAGCGGTTCAGGCGACGGCTTCCTTTTCCTTCGACCTGACGACGATGGAAATGATGATGAGGATGAGCCCCAGTATCAGCACCCCGAGGCTGAACCACTGGAGGGGTGACAGCGCGTCACTGACGAGTGCCGCAAGCCATAGCTGGAGCTCGTGCGGGATGCCGGACATGAGGGTGAGAAAGTCGAAGTTCCTGGCGAAAATCACACCGGCGAATACCGCTATCCCGTAGATGAAGAGCACGGCACCAACCGCGCGGGCGAAG
The DNA here is from genome assembly GCA_026416775.1 of Dehalococcoidales bacterium. Taxonomy (GTDB): domain Bacteria; phylum Chloroflexota; class Dehalococcoidia; order Dehalococcoidales; family RBG-16-60-22; genus JAOAEN01. The sequence goes on along the minus strand of JAOAEN010000100.1, from coordinate 125 downwards.
TCCTTCACGTTCATGTTGATGAGGAAGATGATGGCGATGAACACCACCGTGATCCCGATCAGGGCGTAATATGCCATCATGAAATAGCGGACAATCTGCCTTGCCTGCCGCAGTTGCTCCATGAC